>CAZXYG010000086.1:1346-1555 GCA_964644885.1 uncultured Rickettsiales bacterium | reverse complement strand
GCGGATGTCCTTCACCAGGTAATTATATTTGGTGCAGGCGCGGGTGATGCCGGTGGTATCGGCCTCCTGGAACGCGTCCGAGCCGATGAGGTGCGTCGGCACCTGCCCGGTGATGCAGACCAGCGGGATCGAATCCATCATGGCGTCGGTGAGGCCGGTGACGGTGTTGGTGGCGCCGGGGCCGGAGGTGACGATGATCGCGCCTACCC
>CAZXYG010000086.1:0-1336 GCA_964644885.1 uncultured Rickettsiales bacterium | reverse complement strand
GGTCTTGGCTTAAGATTCCCGCTTCTCGCCGCGCTAGCGCTGGCGCAGCGGGTCGCGGGAATGACAGTAAATAGCCGGGAAATCTAGTGTTTCCGGGCGGTTGAGTCAACCGCAATGTGGCCAGTGCCGCAAAAAGCGCCGCCCGGTCATAAAAATGCAATAAATCCGGGGTATAGTGGGACTCTGGCGCCACGCTTCATAAGGAACCGGACAATGCCCGAACGCATTGGAGAGGGATTAAAGGGACTAATTACGGCAAAAGTCCTTGACGAGCGTCTTCCCATAATCCTGCAATCGGAAATCTGGGATATCCGGCTGGGAAAAGAGGATTTTCCGCTTGAACATGTATTTACAAGCGGCTCGCTTCAAGCGGATAAGGTCGATGGCCACTATCGCAGAATTGCCGAAGAACTGCTTTTCGCATTCGGCCCAGACTTGGAAGTAAGAAAAAGAGTAATACCATTACTGGCCGATGCGCTCAAGAGCAAATTGCAGATGTATGTGGCGCAAGCTCTCGGTACTGCGGATAAACCGGGGAACGAATCCCGGAAAAACCTCGATACCCATGAGGCGGAAGTAAGAAAATATGTAAAGGCAAGAAGCGGTTGGAGAAAGCATCTTCTGTTGCTTAATAGGAATGAAAAAACATCGCTTCCAGACAATGTTCAGACATATGCGGTTGCGATAAATTCCCTCTCCCTTCAGATGGACAATGATTTAAGACAACTGCCAACCCAGAGCCTCATTCCTTTGCTAGAGGCCTCCATAAACGACGTGAAGCAGGCGCTGGAAAGGGGAGAAGAAAATACGTTCGGCGCGGCCTGCCGGCAGTACGTAGACCAGCATCCCAGTTCGCCGCGCCGCAGATAACTAACTCTCCACCACCTCGTCCGCCCGCAGCTGATGCCGCAGCCAGGTGAGCTGGCGCTTGGCATAGTTGCGGGTATGCCGCCGGGCTTTTTCCGCCGCTTCCTCCAAGGTCCATCCGCCCTCCAGATGCCCCAGCAGTTCCGGCACGCCGACGGCCTTCATCAGCGTGTGATTCCGCGGAATGGCAAGCTTCTGCAATTCACTGGCTTCTTGCAGCGCGCCCGCCGCCAGCATGGCGTCGAACCGTGCGTCGCAGCGGGCGTAAAGCGCATCGCGGGGCGACTCGACGCGGACGACGTGGAAATATTCCCGTGGGTAGAGCGGCGCCCGTGGCTGCGCCTGCCAGAACGCCAGCGATTTCCCCGTATGCTCCAGCACCGCGAGCGCGCGGGCGATGCGCTGCGTGTCGCCGGGCTTGAGCCGCGCCGCCATTTCCGGGTCGCGCGCGGCGAGGAGGGTATACGAC
>CAZXYG010000085.1:2152-2998 GCA_964644885.1 uncultured Rickettsiales bacterium | reverse complement strand
GATAAACGTTGAAAGCATCTAAGCGTGAAACCCTCCTCAAAACAAGGTTTCCCCATCAGGGCCGTGGAAGACTACCACGTTGATAGGAGGCGTGTGGAAGCGCGGTAACGCGTGCAGCTAAGCCTTACTAATAGCCCGATTGGCTTATTATCCAGAGATTTCGCGTGTCGTATGCGGGACTAAGTCTGCAAAAAGTGGCTAGTTGCTAGAGTCTAGTGGCTAGTGAAGAAAACCAGGATGTCATTATTCGCGGGTGCGCTAGTCACTAGACTCTAGTCACTAGCCACTGCAAGCGAAGCTCGTTTTGTTGGCTTGGTGGTTTTGGCGAAGGGGAAACACCCGTTCCCATTCCGAACACGGCAGTTAAGCCCTTCAGCGCTGATGGTACTGTGTCTTAAGGCACGGGAGAGTAAGTCGCCGCCAAGCCTATAAAGCGAGCTTTCTTTCTTATACCCCCTCCTCTGAGCGGGCGTGTTCATTTCATTCCCATTATCTGTCGGAGGGCATTAGGAAATCTATGCCCCTACCTCAAATTAAACACCTCGGTCAAATCATTAAAGGCGAGGTGGGCGGCGAGCTGGTCGCGCTGCTTCATCCATTTCGGCAGGTAAGCAGGCTCGGCGATGTGGCCTTCATCCACCAGAGGATGCAGCGTTTCCACGTCCTCGGTGGTGAGCTTGCCGGTGAATAATACGTCCATATCGTGTAAGGCCCCGGCGTGCAGCGCCTTCTTGAAGAACGCCTCGATTTCGATCAACCCGCGCAAATAGACATTATCCTTGAAGAAGATAATGCCGCCCTTGGGCGTGCCGCCGCGGAAAATGCGCATGGCCGAGAAATAGCTCT
>CAZXYG010000085.1:0-2142 GCA_964644885.1 uncultured Rickettsiales bacterium | reverse complement strand
CTTCCGGGTTCTGGCCGTGCTCCTGGAAAAAACGGAACAGATCGGTCAGGTTGGCCCCGCTCACCGCCATGTCGATCGCGATAATGCGCAGCGCGATGCGCTTCAGCCTGCCCAGGTCGATGGCGAATTGGATATATTCGGCGAAGGTGGCAAGCCCCTCCTGCGTGGCGGTGATACGCGGCGCGTTATAGCCGAGCGAGGTGAGCAGCGGTTGTTTGCGGCCATTGATGTAGGTGAGGGTGTGCGTGAACACTTCATGATGCAGGAGCTGTTCCACGTCGGCGTCCGAGAACATCGTGCCCTGGCGCAGCTTGACGTAGTTCGGACCGGCAGCGGCGCGCGAAGGCATGTCCGGCTGTATCGTGATGGCGATGGGATCGCGCCGAATGTCGATGACTTCGCAGATGCGGTTGATGAGAATATCGCGCATGTCTGCGGCGCTGTAAGGCTGCGGCGCTTTGACGTCGGCGACGTGATAGCGCTCGGCGATGCGCAGGAAATATTGCGCCACTTCGAAGGTTTTTTTGGCGTGGCCGGGCAGAAGATCGTGCGGATGGCCGTAAAGCCTGCGTGAATGCTCCGTGACCGCGCTGGTGCCTGCGCCCTGCAATATATAATAACCGGTAAGATAGCTTTCGGCGTTGCGTTTCAGGAATGCCAGCGCGGGATGGCCGCCTGTGCCGATGGCGGCGATGAGCTTCTTGAGCGCCTCGATGCGCGTTTCCACCTGGAGCGCGGGGTAGGAAATGTCCGGCAGCGTGGGATTTCCTTTCTCCATGGAAGCCAAGAATTGCCGCTGCGCCGCCACCGGCCAGCTCAAAGGCGCGAGCAGGGTAAAATCCCGCACGATGGCGGTCAGCCTTGCATCCAGGATGGTGATGTGATCTAAATCAGAGGACATAACATAACACCGGCGTCATGGGATGACGCCAATTTTTATAAAAAGAGCAATGCATTAACACTTTGTTAATAGTTTGATGTTACAATGAGAGCCAAGACTGGATAGTAACACAGATTGTAAAAAGCAAAAGAAGGAGGATTTTTATGAGCGATCCCAAGGAAGAAAAAGGCAGACCCCTCACACCGCAGGCATACGCATATAGGCAGGCGTTTAATAAAGTAGTGGATGCAGTTGCAGATTCGCCTGTAGGAGTTACAGTAAAAAAAGCCGTATTTGTAGCAAAAGCAATAGATGCGTTTTTCAAAGCTCGTGAAGAAATTCGAAAACAAGAAAATCACAAACCATTGATTGCGGAAAACACCGAAAGCAGCGCAGCGGAAGCCAGAAGCCATTTAGAGATAGGCAGACCGCTCGAAACGCCGCCCATGGAAAAAAGCGTTGCCTTAAAAACCTCCGAGCGTGTTACTTAATAGCCGATCTTACTCGAAAAGTTTCGCATATCCCCGCCGCGTGCGTTTTTTCCAGTAATTGCGGTGGTAAGCATCGCTGGCCAGCAGCGGTAGAACGCTCCCCGCCTCAGCGTAAACCATCTGCTCGTACACCGTATCCACCTTGCCCCAGGAGCACGCCTCTTTTAGCGTGGAGCTGGAGCAGGCGCCGTCGCGCGTGTCGGCCACGGTGATCTGAATGGCGTATTGGTGCATATCCACTTCCTTGCCGATGATCTCGGCGCAGACTACCGTATCCTGGGCGAAATTCTTGGGAACGCCGCCGCCGATCATCAGCAGGCCGGTGGTGCCGGCTTTGATTTTTATTTCCGTAAGCTCGCGGAAATCGGCGATGGAATCGAGCGTGAGGTGCTTCTTGGGATTCTTCACCTGGTGCAGCACCAGCCCGAAGCCTGCCGAGGAATCGGTAAAGGCCGGGCAGAAGACCGGCACGTCGTTTTCATAAGCCAATTGCACCAGCGAGTCTTTTTTCTTGGCGTTTCCATCAACCAGCCAGCGTCCCATTTCGTAGATGAATTCGCGTGAACTGTAAGGACGCGGTTCCAGCCCGTCGGCGATTTTAGCGATGGCGGAATCGCACGCCTGCAAATCCTCCTCGTCGATATAGGTATCGTAGATGCGGTCGATATAGAGATCGCGCAGTTGTTTGTCGTCCGCATGCGGGCTGCCCTGGTAGTGCTTGAAGCCCAGCGCCTCGAAGAAATCCATGTCGACGATGCTGGCGCCGGTGGC
>CAZXYG010000084.1:954-3160 GCA_964644885.1 uncultured Rickettsiales bacterium | reverse complement strand
CGATTATAGCGGCGCTTGTTGTGTTTTGCAGCGCGGGATTAACGTACCCGCCGCGGCACTGAACGATGGATGGTGCGTATCAGTTCTATTACGATGCCAGTAGCTTAGTGTATGGCAGAAGGGCTTACCAGGCCATTCTTATTGGAGGGCCTATCTCAGCTTTTTTTATCCTAACGCCCCTCTAACCACTCCACGCGAGGCTTATGATATCGATAAGAAAATAGATGACGGCGGTGCCAGTACGGGCAGCCTTCTTGGTCTGGATGCTTTGGTAGGAAGCTATTATGATTGCACCCAAAGCGCGACCAATCCGGATTGGTCCGGCGTGGTAGGTTCGGCCTCATACAAGTTGACGGACAGCTCGCCGGAATGCCGTCAACTCTATCTGCTGAAACTGTAATATATCAATTACTTCACTGCGCACCGGATTAGGATAAAATGCGTTCCTATCGAATGGTATCGCTCCTCAGCATCTCCAACCACTCGTCCTCCGTTAAAATCTTCACTCCAAGTTCCCGTGCCTTTTTTAGCTTCGATCCCGCTTCCTCACCCGCTACGACGTAATCCGTTTTGGCGGAAACCGAACCGGAAACTTTTGCGCCCAAAGCCTCCGCCCTCGCCTTGGCCTCGCCGCGTGTCATTTTGATGAGCGTGCCGGTGAATACCACCGTCTTGCCCGCAATGGCGGAATCGCTTTTTACCGCCGCCGCGGCTTCTATTTTTACTTCTTTGCTGAGCTTGTCCAGTAATTCCAGATTATGCGGCTCGGCGAAGAAGCCCGCCAGCTCGTCCGCCACCTTTTCGCCGATGCCGTCGATGGCCAGCAATTCCGCCCAGGATTCGCTTTCTTTATTGCCTGCCACGATCATGTTCTGACGCCAGTTTTCATACCCGCCATAGGTGGCAGCGAGCAGTTTGGCGGTGGCCTGGCCGATATGGCGGATGCCGAGCGCAAAAATGAAACGCGCCAGCCCGACGTTACGCCGCGCGCGGATAGCCTTAAACAAATTATCCGCGGATTTCTGGCCCCAGCCTTCCCATTCGGCGAGGCGAGGCTGCATGGTATCTTGCCGCTCTTCCAGCGTAAAAATGTCCACGGGATTTTTGATGACGCCCTTCTCCCAGAAATTCTCGATCTGCTTGCTGCCCAGCCCTTCGACGTCGAAGGCGTCACGTGAAACGAAATGCCGCAACCGCTCCATGGCTTGCGCCGGGCAGATCAGTCCGCCGGTGCAGCGCCGCGCCGCTTCCCCTTCCTCGCGGATCGCCAGGCTGCCGCAGACAGGGCAACGACCAGGAAAGCGAAAGGGCGTGCCATGTTTTCGCAGTTTTGTATCCACAGCCACCACCTGCGGAATCACGTCGCCCGCGCGCTGGATGGTGACCGTATCGCCGACGCGGATATCCTTGCGTGCGATTTCATCTTCGTTATGCAGCGTGGCGCGGCTTACCACCACCCCGCCTACGGTGACGGGCTTCAGCGCTGCCACCGGCGTCAGTGCGCCCGTGCGACCCACCTGAATGATAATATCCTCCAGAATAGTCTTGGCCTGCTCCGCCGGAAATTTATGCGCGACCGCCCAGCGTGGCGCGCGGCTAACCGCACCCAGCCGCTCCTGCCAATCAAGGCGGTTAACCTTATAGACCGTGCCGTCGATATCGTAGGAAAGCACGGGCCGCTTGGCATATATTTTTTCATAAAAATTCAATATCTCTTCCAGAGATTGACACACGTGCATTTCAGGATTCATCGAAAAACCCAGCGCCGCAAGCTTCCGCATGCTTTCATGCTGATTCTCACCAAGCGGCACGCTAAGCTCGCCCCAGCCATAAGCGAAGTATTTCAGGTTCCGGCGGGCGGTGATGTTCGGGTCAAGCTGGCGCAGGCTGCCCGCCGCCGCGTTGCGTGGATTGGCGAAGGGCGGTTCTTCATCCTTCCGCCGCCGCTTGTTGAGCGCTTCGAAATCGCCGTGCGATATATAGGCTTCACCGCGAATCTCAAGCACTTCCGGCGCTTCACCACTTAGCGTTGTGGGCAGCACGGTAGCCAGATTGGCGGTAATATTTTCCCCTGTTGCGCCATCGCCGCGCGTGGCGCCTTGTACAAACTTTCCCTTTTCATACCGCGCCGAAAAAGAAAGCCCGTCGATCTTTGGCTCGCAGAGCAGTTCGATGGGTTCGTTTTCGTCCAATCCCAGAAATCGCC
>CAZXYG010000084.1:0-944 GCA_964644885.1 uncultured Rickettsiales bacterium | reverse complement strand
ATATCCTCCCGCGTGAACGCATTGGCCAGTGAGAGCATAGGGATGCCGTGCATCACCGTGCCGAATTTTTCCGCCGGGGCCGCGCCTACGCGGCGCGAAGGGCTATCCTCGCGGATTAAATCCGGGAAGCGTTTTTCGATGGCGTCGTTGCGCTGGCGCAGCGCGTCATATTCCGCGTCGCTGATGAGGGGCGCGTCTTCCTGGTAATAGCGTTGGTCATGCGCCGCGATCTCCGCCGCCAGGCGAACTAATTCCACCTCCGCCTGCTCCAGCGTGAGCTGGGCGGGGAAAATATTTTTGTGCCGTACCTGTTTCTCAGACATAGTTACGCATCTTATATATCATGGCGTCATCCCAGCTTTCGCTGGGATGACGCCAAAAACTACTCCACCGTCATCAATCGCTCCGCGGCGGCGCGGGCTTCATCCGTAATCACGGTGCCGGCCAGCATGCGCGCCGTTTCCTCCTTGCGCGCCACATCGTCCAAGTGCGCCACTTCGGTATAAGTCGCGCCGCCGCGCTGTTTTTTGGTGATATGATAATGGCTGTCGCCGCACGCCGCCACCTGCGGCAGATGCGTGACCGCCAGCACCTGCGCTCCCTTCCCCAGCCGCGCGAGGCGCTGCCCGATAGCGGCCGCCACAGCGCCGCCCACGCCCGCGTCAATTTCATCAAAGACCAGCGTAGGCGCAGTGCGTGCGTCCGAAAGCGCTATTTTCATCGCCAGCATGAAGCGCGAAAGCTCACCGCCCGAAGCGATTTTATGCAGCGGGCCGAAAGGCTGGCCGGGATTGGTCTGCGCCTCGAATACCACTTTATCCATGCCGTGCTCTGCCCAAGATTCCTCCGGCAACTCCTCTATGGAAGCGCGGAATGTACAGCCCGCCATTTTAAGCGGCTTGAGTTCCTTTTCCACCGCCGAAGCCAGTTTTTCCGCCGCCGCG
>CAZXYG010000083.1:0-3469 GCA_964644885.1 uncultured Rickettsiales bacterium | reverse complement strand
AAAAGCTTTTTAGCAACCTCCGGCTTTGCCGCTTTTGTCTGCGGCGCCGTTTTAGCTTCCGGCTTCTTTTCCTGCTTAGGGGCAGCCAGTTTCGCTTCGGATTTTCTCGGCGCGGTCTTGGCCTGCAAATCGGCGCCTATTTCCTGAATCCTGATCCACGTCACCTGCTGGCGATGGCCCTTGAAACGGCGGTAATTATGACGACGCTTCTTTTTGAATATCAGAACCTTATCGTCCTTTACCTGGCGCACGATCTCGGCGGAGATTTTTACGTCCTTCACCAGCGGCGCGCCGACCGTAACCTTGCCCTGGCCGTCGCTCGTCAGCACCACCTGATCGAACAGCACCACCGCACCCGGCTCGCCCTCGATCTTTTCGATCTTGATCAGCGCGTCCTTGGCCGCCTTGTACTGTTTTCCGCCCGTCTTGAATACCGCGAACATAGTTCTATCCTCTGTAAAAAGGTGCGTAAATATAGGCGATTCGGCTGCCATGTCAATGGATTTTGCTATATGGATCTTTTACTTTTCTTGACTTACGTAAATACTTATGGCATTGTTTACGTAAATATGCACACTGAAACTGACATACAGAAAATTACCGCACACATTCCCCGGCAGTTATTGCGGGAAGCGCAAGCAGTTACCGGAGCAGGCATCACGGAAACCCTTAAAAAAGGGCTGGAGCGCATCGCGCACGATAAGGCATATGAGACAATGCTGAAGCTCAAAGGCGCCTACATATTCCCCTTACGCCTTGATGAATTGCGCAAAGATCGCGGCGAACGGTGATTGCGGCGGATTCCTCTTCGCTGATTGCTTTTTTCGAAGGCAGCGATGGCAAAGATGCCGAACAGGTGGAAGCCGCGCTGATGCATAAACAGCTAATCTTGCCGCCTATCGTGCTTTCCGAAATGTTAAGCGATTCAAAACAGCCAAGAAATATCACCCGTATATTGCTTGCTCTTCCCGTCATGGATATTCTCCCTGGTTTCTGGGAGCGCGCCGGAAAAACCCATGCGCTGCTGATTTCCAAGAAACTGAAAGCACGGCTGGCCGATACGTTTATCGCGCAATGCTGTCTGGATCACAACAGTGCGCTTATTACTCGCGATAGCGACTTCCAGCATTTCGCGAGATATTGCGGTCTGAAATTGTATCATTAAAGATTCGGACATCGAATCTTAATGTGCTATAGCGCCTTCGTCCGCTGCGCCAGCCACGCGGTAATTCTTTTATCTAATATGGGCGCAAGCGCCTTCCTGACCGTAGCATGATACCGGTTCAGCCATTCTTTTTCGTCGCGTGTCAGCAGCGAGCTGTCAATTAGTTTCCGGTCAATCGGCGCACATGTTAGTGTTTCAAAGCAGTAAAATCCTTCTTTCTTCGAGGACGTCACTGCCACTAGGCTTTCGATGCGGATGCCGTATTTGCCTTCCTTATAATATCCCGGCTCGTTGGAAAGAATCATTCCCGGATGTAGCGGCACATTGTTGCCCGCCTTGCTGATACGCTGCGGTCCTTCATGCACGCTTAAGTAACTGCCCACGCCATGCCCGGTGCCGTGGTCGTAATCCAATCCTTCCCGCCAGAGATATTGCCGCGCCAGCGCGTCAAGCTGCGAGCCGCTGGTGCCCTTGGGGAACACCGCGCGCGCCAACGCGATATGGCCTTTCAGCACCAGCGTGAAATGCCGCTTTTGCTCTTGCATGGGCGGGCCGATGGCGATCGTGCGCGTCACGTCCGTGGTGCCGTCCGGATATTGCCCGCCGGAATCAATGAGCAGCAGCCCCTTGCCCTTGATGTGGCGGCTGGTTTTTGCATCGGCGCGGTAATGCACGATTGCGCCGTTGGGGCCGAAGCCGCAGATGGTATCGAAGCTCGCATCCCGGAATAATGCGTTTTCCGCACGGAATGCGCGTAGTTTCTCCGCCGCTGAAAGTTCCGTGACGCCGCCCTTTTTCACCGCGCCTTCCAGCCAATGCAGAAATTTCACCAGCGCCGCGCCGTCGCGGAGTTGAGCGGCGCACGCGCCTTCCATCTCCGCTTTGTTTTTCATGGCCTTGGGCAATTGGCAGGGATCGTCGCCTTTGATAATCTCCGCCTTGGCATTCTCCAGAACATGAAAGAACCAGGCGCTGCTCGCAGCAGGGTCGATCAATACGCACTTTGCCGCCAGCATGCCGAGCGCCGGCTCCAGATGCGCCGGCTCGATAATCCGCACTGCGCCGCCAAGGTGCTTTCTGACCGAAGCGCTCACCCGCGCCGGGGCGATGAACACATCCACCGTTTCATCGCTATGCAGCACGGCGTTGGCCAGAACGAAGGGCGTGTGCGGCACGTCGTTGCCTCTTATATTGAGCAGCCAGCACACCGAATCCGGCGCGGTCAAAACCACGCAGTCCGCGCCTTGTTCTTTTATCTTTTTTGCAATTCTTTTTCTTTTTAAGATAGAGTATTCTCCACTATATTTAATGTTATGGATTAATAAAGGCTCATTGGGCGCTTGCGGTTTTTTCTTCCATAGCGCATCCACCGGATTGGCCACGGCGGAAAGCCGGAAGCCGCCTTGCTCCGCCACGCGCTCGAAATGCCGCAGCGCATTTCTGCTGAACAACCGCGCATCGTAGCCGATGACAGCGCCTTTCCCTGCGTTTTCCTTCAGCCAATCATGGGGCTTTATATCGGCGGTATTATAAATAACGAAACCTTCCACTTGCTGCCGAGCCTGGAGCATGTAGCGACCATCGGTAAAGAATGCGGCCTTCTCCCGAAGCACAATCGCCAACCCCGCCGAGCCGGTGAATCCGCTCAGCCATTCAAGCCTGCGCGCGTGCGCGGGCACGTATTCACCCTGAAATTCATCCGTGGAAGGCAGGATGAAGCCGTAGAGATTGTGTTGTTTTAGATGATCGCGTAATAAACTAAGGCTTTTCATTGCTCACATGCGTTTTATGGGTATCGGCAATGCCGTAGGGTATGAACATAAACTACTGATCCTGATACTTCATTGTTCTCCTTCTTGCCTTTTCGGTCAAGCCCGAACTAATGTTTGAAAGGCTTCGGACCTAAACGATAATCGTGCTATGGCTACAGACTGATAAAGTATTCCCTCTAACGTAAAAATAATGACTGTCTTGCACTGTAAACTCCGGGTAGACGGCTTTACGCTAATTGAGCTTGCTATCGTCCTCGTCGTTGTGGGCCTTATTCTTGGCGCTATTTTGGCGGGGATAGATCTTGTCCGTGCATCAAGGCTTAGGAACATTGCATCCGAAATTGTTGGTTTCAGCACAGCCATTGCCACATTCCGTGATAGCTATGGTGGACTCCCCGGGGATTTATCGGTGGCAACCGCCTATTTCTCGGGAACGGCAAACGGCAATAACAGCGGCTTCATCGATACAACAGCGGAAATGTCGCGAGCATGGCAGCAACTAGGGCTAGCGGATGTGATTAAAGGCGATTAT
>CAZXYG010000082.1:0-3635 GCA_964644885.1 uncultured Rickettsiales bacterium | reverse complement strand
GGAGGAGGGGGCACCGGCACCGGCATTTCCGTATTATCCGAAACGCCGCCTTGCGCTCCCGGATAGTACGGTTCTACAGGGGGAGAAACCGAAGGCACCATGGGCCGCTCAAGGCCTTGAGCCGATGCTGCGTCATTATCGAAAGGCGGCGTAGGCATGCGTTGCGCCGTCGCTTCTACCGGCGCTTCCGTCGCCGCATTTCTTCTAACGTCGCCCACAGGCGCAAGGCCTTTGAGCTGCTGCGGCGTATTGATGTCCACTTCGACCACGGCCAGGTAAGATTCCACGCGCCTCACGCCAGGAATACGCCGTGCGGTTTCAACAGCGCGCTGGGCCACGACTTCGTGTGGCACATTACCGTAAAGCCTTACCACGCCGTCTTCCGTGACCGCATGCACGATCATAATTTTAGTGAGATCCCCGCCGAGCAGCTTGCGCGTCAATTCATTCGTAATGTACTCGTCGCCGGTTGCAGCAAAAGCGCCGCGGGACGCTCCCATAACAGGAGGCTGCGAGGAAGCGTTCATTCTATATGCCGGCATTCCTGGCGGCGGAGAGGGAGGAGGCATCATAGGAGCGCTTATTCCCGAACCCGGCGGCGGCAATGGAGAATCGGCCTGGGGAGGAAGCGGCGGCGGCAGCATCGGCGGTGCCGGCGTCCGCTGCGGATACATCGCATTCGATTGAAGGGGAGAGGGAGAAGCCATTCCCGGAGCGGACGGCGCCGCGCGCCTGGCGCGATCGTCTTGGCCATCGTCATATTTCTTTGCGGCATAATACGTGCCTCCGCCCGCAGCGGCGCCAACAAGCGGCACGCACGCGCCAAGAAACGCCGAAACGCAGCAAGCCAACACAGCCCCCGCAAGCAACAGCTTGAGTTTTTCTCTTGCCTCCCTACGTCCCTTTACCATAGTTTTCTCACACTGCTATTTCTGGAAAACCCTGGCACCATAATCTATTTTCCAAGAAAACGAAAGCAAAAAGATAAGATTTTTAATCATTTATTAATAAATTTATAAACCCGACCATATACATGAACGAAGCGCATACCATCTTTGCCTTGAGCAGCGCTGCGGGACGCGCAGGCATCGCCGTTATACGCATTTCAGGCGCCTACGCCGGAAACATCCTGCGGGTTCTCAGTGGCAAGAAGCACCTGCCGGAGCCGCGCCGAGCCGCACGCGCGCACCTGCATGACCCAGCAACAAACAGGCTTATCGATGACGCTCTGGTGTTATGGTTTCCTCATCCGGCGAGCTTTACCGGAGAGAATGTCGTAGAACTTCATGTTCATGGCGGCCATGCCATTATCCAAGCGCTCCTGCATATTCTCTCCGGTTTTCCCGGCATGCGAATGGCTGAACCAGGTGAATTCGCGCGACGGGCTTTCAGCAACGGCAAGATCGACCTCACGCAGGCTGAGGGGCTGGCCGATCTGATCAACGCCGAAACGGCACTGCAACATCGTCAGGCCTTACGCCAGATGCAAGGAGAATTCAAGCGGCAGTGTGACGCCTGGCGGCATCAATTGCTCGGTATGTTGGCGCAAATGGAAGCTTACATTGATTTCCCGGATGAAGACTTGCCGGCCTCGCTGCGGGATGATTTCCTCGCGCATGCTTTTACTTTAAAAAAACAACTCGCCGCGCATCTCTCCGCCCAGCACGGCGAACGTATGCGCGAGGGCGTCCGCGTCGCCATTCTCGGCGCGCCCAATGTCGGGAAATCCACTTTGTTCAATTATCTCGCGAAGCGGGATATCGCAATCGTTTCCAGTATCGCAGGCACTACCCGCGACGTGCTGGAGGCGCATTTGGATATCGGCGGATATCCAGTGATCGTTTCGGACGCGGCCGGCTTGCGGGAGGCGGGAGATGCGATTGAAACCGAAGGCATTCGCCGCGCCCGAGCGAACGCGGAGAATGCCTCCATCAGGCTTTGCTTGTTCGACGCGGCGGCTCTTCCCGACCTTGATGCCGAAACATCGTTGTTCATGCATGCGTATTCCATCGCCGTATTAAGCCGCAGCGACCTAAAACTTGAATATGAATCCATTCCAAAACGCATCGGCGATCAATCGCCTATAGTTTTTTCCGCCGCCACCGGAGAAGGTGGAGCAGAGCTTATCAATGCATTGAAAGCCTCTCTTGATTCTCTATTTATCCAGGAGGCGCAGGGAGGCGCACTCATAACAAGGGCAAGGCACCGGCAAGCGCTTCTGCGCTGCCACGAACATCTTGAATCTTTCATACACGCGGCGGAAGCCAAAAAGCCCATTGAACTCTGCGCCGAAGAAATGCGCCGGGCCATGCGCGATCTTGGCGCAATCACCGGCCACGCCGGCGCGGAGGAAGTGCTGGGCGAAATTTTCTCCCGCTTTTGCATAGGAAAATAGGCCTTACTCTGGTATTGAGCGTCAGAGCCTTGGAGCGTTAAGAGCCTTGAAGAAAGAATTCTAAGCTTATAAAATTCCAAATTTCTAACCCTTGGAATGTTTCACGTGAAACCACAGATAGAAAAATGACTGATAAATTCGCAGTTATAGTAATAGGCGGCGGTCACGCGGGCTGCGAAGCAGCCGCAGCCGCAGCAAGGCTCGGCGCCTCAACCGCTCTCGTCACGCATCGGGCTTCCACCATAGGCGAAATGTCGTGCAACCCGGCGATCGGCGGCGTGGCCAAGGGTACGCTGGTGCGCGAGATCGACGCACTCGACGGCGTCATGGGCCGCGCCATCGACCGCGCCGGAATTCACTACCGCATGCTCAACCGCTCCAAAGGTCCCGCCGTGTGGGGACCGCGCGCCCAGGCCGACCGCGCGCTCTACCGCGCCGCCATGCAAGATATCTTGGCGCGCTATCCCACCCTAGCCGTTATCGAAGCCGAAGCTTGCGATCTTCGCATTAGCAGCGATAGGGTCACGGGCGTTGTCTTGGCGGACGGAAGCGTAATTTCCGCCCGGAGCGTGGTGCTTACGACCGGAACCTTTTTGCGCGGATTAATCCACATCGGCGAGAAGAAAATACCCGCCGGCCGCGCCGGCGAAAAACCGTCGCTGGGGCTTTCCGAAACCCTGAAGCGTTACGATGTCAGGCTCGGCCGGCTGAAAACGGGAACGCCGCCACGCTTGGACGGGAAAACAATCGATTGGAATATTCTGGAGCCGCAGCCGGGCGACGATCCGCCCGCGCCATTCTCCACGCTTACGGATAAAATCACTCTGCCGCAGATCCGGTGCCACATTACCCACACCTCGCCGGAAACGCATGCCATCATCCGTGAAAATTTGCATCGCGCACCCATGTATTCCGGCCAAATCGAAAGCACCGGCCCACGTTACTGCCCTTCCATCGAAGATAAGGTGGTGCGCTTCGCCGCACGTGAGCGCCATCAGATTTTCCTTGAGCCGGAAGGGCTAAGCGACGATACGGTTTATCCCAACGGGATCTCGACCTCGCTGCCGGAGGACGTGCAGCTTGCATTGCTCAAAACCATTCGCGGATTGGAGCATGCGGCAATGCTGCGCCCCGGCTACGCCATCGAATACGATTACGTCGATCCACGCGAATTGCACCCCACGCTCGAAACCAAAAAAATAAAACTGCCGCTGGTAGCGCTCGCCGATACCAATTCGCC
>CAZXYG010000081.1:1289-4684 GCA_964644885.1 uncultured Rickettsiales bacterium | reverse complement strand
CATCCATGTCGTGAATATAAAAATACCCGTCCACGCCGCCGTCGGAGCCTTTTTTCTCTGAATAAACACCGCCGACCGAGAACACCGCCCATTTCTCGAATTCCTTGCGCACGTAATCACCCTTGGTTTCACGGGCCAGCTTGCGGGCGCTTTCCAGATCGCGCGGAATGCCTAAAATGTCGGTGTCCTTCAGGAATTTGGCTTTTGCTTTTTTGATCTGCGCTTTCGTGGGGTGCTTGACGCCGCCCAGGTAAAAATGATCGACGAGGCGCTGCTGGATGAGATCGACGGCAAGGTAGGTGATGTCGATGCCGATCCATTTTCTCCCCAGCCGTTGCGCCACCGCGACGGTCGTTCCGCAGCCGCAATAGGCGTCGAGCACCACCCCGCCTTTCGGGCAACTGGCCTGGATAATGCGTTCCAGCAGCGCCTCCGGTTTTTGCGTAGGATAGCCCATGCGTTCCTTAGCATTAGGGTTGATGATGGAAATTGGCCACCAGTCGGGGCAGGGGGATTGCGCTTTCTGATTTCCAAGGCTGGTTGCCCGCCGAACGCCATCCTCAAAATAAGCCTCCTGTTTCAATCCCTTCCATCTCTTTTTTGTCCCTTCGGAAATATCAACATACTGTACGTTAAAGAAATTTTTTCTGCTTTTGCTGTAAAAGAAAATGACATCGTGATTACTGGCGAATTGTGATGCGGCGATCGACCATTTGCGGTAGCACCACACGATTTCGTTTCTGAAGTGCTCCTTGCCGAATACCGCGTCGAGCATGATTTTGAGATAATGGCTTGCCGTGGGGTCGCAGTGCAGATAAAAACTGCCCGTTTCCTTCAATGCCCGATGCATCTCCACCAAGCGCGCGCCCATATTGACCAGATAGGCGTACATGGAGCGGTCGGCGGCCAGCGGCAAATGGAACAATAACTGCTTAAGCGCGTCGAGCAGGCGGTGCAGGTTGTTGTAGCGCTGCGCGTCCTCCTCGTAGATCAGTCGCTCCAATTCCTGCACGCCCACCAGCGACCAGGTATCGCCGAACGCTTTGGCCTGCGCGGCGGAGCCGTCATAAATCACGTTGTAGTCGCGCTGGGAGTTGAACGGCGGATCGATATAGACCAGATCCACCGAGTCATCTGCGATATGCCGCCGCATGATGTCGAGATTGTCGCCGTAGAAAAGTTTATTCATGGCGGACGTTCTTGAAAGTTCCCGCGATCTTCCTCACCGCTTCGTCCACATGGGATTTTTCGATGATAAGCGGCGGCAGCAGGCGGATGACGTTATCTGAGGCCGGGACGGTGAGCAGGCGGTTTTCCCGCAGCTTTTCCGCCAGCATGGCGTTATCGGGCTTCACTTTCAGGCCCAGCATCAGCCCGCGCCCGCGCACTTCCTCGATGATATGGGGGTAACGGCGCATCAGCTGGCGCAGGTTCTTTTCCAGATACTCGCCCACTTCCACCACATGATCCAGGAAGCCTTCGGCGAGGATGATATCCAGAACGGCGTTGCCTACCGCCATCGCCAGCGGATTAGCGCCGTAGGTGGAGCCGTGCGTTCCGGGCTTCATGCCGATGGCGGCTTTATCGGTGGCAAGGCATGCGCCCAGCGGGAAGCCGTTGCCGATGCCCTTGGCCGAGGCCAGGATATCCGGCTCCACGCCATGCCATTCATGGGCATAGAGTTTTCCGGTGCGCCCCATGCCGCACTGCACGGCGTCAAAGAACAGCAACAACCCGTGCTCGTCGGCGAGCTTCCTCAAACCCCGCAAAAATTCTCCGGCGGCGGCGCGGACGCCGCCTTCTCCTTGGATAACTTCCACCAGAATGCCTCCGGTTTCCGGCGTGACGGCCTTCCGTGCCGCTTCCAGATTGTTAAATTCAACATGATCGAAACCTTCAACCGCCGGCTCGAAGCCCTGCATCACTTTAGAGCGATCACTGGCTGAGATGGTGGCGAGCGTGCGTCCGTGGAACGCACCGGTGAAGACAATCATGCGATATTTTTTGGGAGTGCCGGTTTCGTCGTGGTATTTACGGATCATTTTCAGACCGCATTCCACCGCCTCCGCGCCAGAATTGCAGAAAAACACCTTATCGGCGAAGCTATGGTCCACCAGCCGCTGCGCCATGCGCTCCAACCCAGGAATCTGGTAGAGATTAGAGACATGCCACAGTTTTTTAGCCTGCGCGGTGAGGGACTTCACCATATGAGGATGGCCGTGGCCCAGCGCATTAACCGCTATCCCGGCGGCAAAATCCAGATAACGCTTACGATCCTCGGTGGCGAGGTAAACACCCTTGCCCTTGGTAAAAAGAAGACTCGACCGTTTATAAACAGGAAGGACTGCCGACAAACTCGTGTTCCCCCGTAAAAAAGCGTCGATTATCCATTGCGAGGCGGCGCTTGTCAACTCTGCCGCTTCCTCTTGACTTCTGTCTCTGCCGCTCCTATCTATCCTATATATACAACGGAAAAGAGCGTCATTATGGCTTTGGAAACCACGGATAGTACATTTTCTCAGGACGTGCTGAAATCGGATAAGCCGGTTCTGGTTGATTTTTGGGCGGAATGGTGCGGGCCGTGCCGCCAGCTTTCACCGCTGGTGGATGAACTCGCCAAGGAAATGCAGGATTCGCTCAAGGTCGTCAAAGTCAACATTGATCAAAACCCTGAAACGCCGGTCAGCTTCGGCGTGCGCGGCATTCCTACTTTGATCGTATTTAAAGAGGGAAAGCCTATCGCCACCAAGGTAGGCGCGTTGCCGAAATCCGCTCTTCATGCATGGGTGCAGCAGGTTTTAGCGGCTTAGCTTGAGCGTATATTCCAGTTCGTTTCCGTTTCCGATATATTTTAAACCGCCCGGTTCCATGACGTTCGCCATGGCGATGCCGCGCCCGTTGGGGTCCGTCATGCGGCGCGGTTCAAAGTTGATGTATTCCCGCCAGTTAAAGCCATTGCCGCCGTCTTGCAGGCGTATGGTCAATTGCTTTGGGTCCCGCGTGAAGGAAACCTTTACCTTTTTGTTTGCATATAAAGGGGCGTTAAGCCGCTGCTTGATCTCTTCTTCAAATTTTCTGGCAGCCAGCAATTCGGCTTTCCTTTCATAGCCGATTTCAAGGTTTCCGTGTTCCACGGCATTGAACAGCAATGCCAGAATGCCCACCACTTTCAGCGTCGGGTGGGCGGGAGGCAGCAGCGGTGCAAACCGCTGCTGGATGGACCGGGCAATGCCCTCGGCATTCAGGCCCAGCAGGGCGAGCAGTTGGGCCGGGTCGCCATGCTCGATGAACTTGTCGGGCAGGCCCAGCTGCAGCAGCGGCTTGAGCACGCCGGCTGCCGCCAGCGCCTCGCCCACCGCGCTGCCGGCACCGCCCATCAACGCGCCCTCTTCCAC
>CAZXYG010000081.1:318-1279 GCA_964644885.1 uncultured Rickettsiales bacterium | reverse complement strand
CTGCCAAGGCGCGTGCTTCCCGCGGCGTTTTCAGTTCAAAAGAGCCGCTGGTGGCAAGGGAAACGGCTGCATCGACACGTTGCAAATCAAGCGCGATTTTTTGCCGCTGCACCGTGTCGCGCGCGGCGGCGTTCACTACGGATATAAGAATTTCAGCGGCGTAGGGTTTGGTGATGTAATAATAAGCGCCAAGCTCGATGCCCTGCACCGCGTCTTCCTTGCTGACGGCGGCCGTCTGCATGATGACCGGCTTGTTCCGTAATTCCGGCGTTTCCTGTATTTTCCGCAGAAGCTCGAAGCCATCCATCTTGGGCATCATTTTATCCAGCACGATGATATCCACGCCGCTTCCGTGCAGCTTCAAATGATGCCACGCTTCCGTACCATCCTTAAGGCAGGTCGTCTGGTAGCCGGCCTTTGCCAGATGCTTTTCAAGAATCTCCAGATTCATTTCCTCATCATCGACCGCAAGCACCCGCAGCGGTTTTTCTTCCGGATGCGTTTCCGTTATGATCTGTTTAAGATTATCCTTTGTCATGCTCTCCCCTTATGATGGATGAATCGCGCTTTTGCAACGTGCGCGGTATGCAAAAAATAAAGGTGCTGCCTTTATCGCGGTTGTTCCGGCACCATATGCGCCCTTGATGCTCATGCACGATCTCGCTGCTGATGGCAAGGCCGAGGCCCGTGCCCCCCGCGCCGGATTTCGTCTTGCTGCTCTGCACGAATTTATCGAATACCTTCTCCAATTCGCTCTCAGGTATGCCGGGGCCTTCATCGCTCACAAACATAGATAGCCATTCATTGGATCGCGCTTCATCCAACGGCGGAGCGTCATCGCCGAAACGAATGATAACTCGCCCGCCTTCCGGCGAAAACTTAATGGCATTTGAAAGCAGGTTTGCAATCACCTGCACAATTTTTTGATAGTCGAACACCGCTTTCGTTCCGCATGTCGGCT
>CAZXYG010000081.1:0-308 GCA_964644885.1 uncultured Rickettsiales bacterium | reverse complement strand
CGGCTCGATCACTTCTAAGATTAGTTTTTTCTGCTCCAAAAGTTTCTGCACTTCGCGCAATACCGTATCCAACGCCGCCTTTAGATCATGCTGCTGAAAATCGAAATCCATCTTGCCGAATTCCAGCTTGGAGAGATCGAGAAGATTGTTGAGAAGTGAAAGCAGCCGCTTGCCGCTTTCCCGAATGCGCGAAAAATATTGCTGCAACGTTTTGATCTCGGCTTTTTCCACCTCGTCAATGCCGAATCCGGCGTAGCTTAGAATAGCGTGCATGGGCGTACGCAGCTCGTGCGACATATTGGCACGAA
>CAZXYG010000080.1:1348-4850 GCA_964644885.1 uncultured Rickettsiales bacterium | reverse complement strand
CTGCAATCTCGGCTACGGCGTGAAGGAGAAGCTTCATCCGCGTTCACCACGTCCCTCATTCGACAAAATGTGCCGGATCGCTTAGGCTTTATTCAAATAGAAAATCGCTTAAAGAAATTTGGCTTTCGGTAAGGCCGGCGAGGAAGATGGCCGTACCGTCGTTCAGAATCACCACAGCCTCGCCGCTAGTGCCGTCGGTAGTAATGAGGGCGTCGCTATAATTCAGCAGTTGCAGCTTATCCTGCCCTGCGATGAAATCCGCAATGCGGTCGGTGCCGCCTATCGCCACCGTGCGGTCGTAAACGAATACATCATTGCCTGCGCCGCCGGTCATGGTATCGTTGCCATCACCGCCGAAGATCGAATCCGCGCCGCGATCTCCGAGCAGCACATCGTTGCCATCGCCGCCGGAGATGGAATCAGCTTCCCGGCCACCCATCACGGTATCATTGCCCGCGCCGCCGTTGATCGTATCCGCGCCCCGGTTGCCCTGGAGATAATCGCCGTCATCGTCGCCGGACAGTGAATCCGCGCCTTCGCCGCCGTAGATTTGGTCGCCGCCCGCGCCGCCGTGAATCGTGTCGGCTTCGGCTTCACCCACGAGGCTGTCATTGCCAGCCCCGCCATAGATAAGGTCGGCGCCGTCATAGCCGTTCAGGCTGTCGTTGCCATCGTCACCGGCAAGCGAATCCGCCCCGATGCCGCCGCGCACCGTATCATTCCCCGCGCCACCCGCGAGATTGTCATCCCCCGCATTGCCCTGCACGGAATCATTCCCCGCGCCGCCCGTAACCGTGTCATTACCGAGATCGCCATACAGCGTATCGTTGCCATCCTCGCCATAAAGAATGTCATCATCTTGGCCACCGCGCAGGAAATCATCGCCTTCGCCGGCATAGACGGTATCCGCGCCTGTATTGCCCTGGAGCGTATCGTCGTCATTGCCGGCGAAAATAAGATCCGCGCCCTCGTTGCCGCGGATCTCGTCCACGAAAACAGAGCCTGTCAGGGTATCGCCGGAAGTGGTGCCGATGAGTATCGCCATGTCAACTACCTGTTGCTACGCCCCCTCATCATAACATAGCGGCAACTACCCACCAACCGTAAATTTAGCGTTCTTGGACTTTTCCGCCTGCGGTGCGAATCATGTGGATGATAGCATCCGCGGCTTTCGCAAGAAGGATCGCATCGGAATGACGCAACACGATGCTGACGCTGCGTTCGCTACGCTCGAACGAGGGATAGCTGCCGATTTGAACATCCGGATGCCGCGCCTGTATGCCACCCAATTCCGTGGCGATGGTTCCTTCCGGCAGGTCCGTGCAGATGGTACGGGAGATAAGCACCGCACCGCCCTCAAGGCCCGCTGCCACATGATCAACCATTACCTGGAAAATAGCAGGCACTCCGGCCATGACATAGACATTCTCCACTATGAACCCCGGCGCGGCACTTAATGGATTCGGGATAAGCCTGGCGCCTTCGGGAATCATGGCCATTTTCTGGCGGGCTGCGTTGAACGCATATTCCGAGACGCGATAATGCTCTTCCAGCATTTTCCACGCTTCTTTGTGCTTCACTGCCTTTACTCCAAAGGCGCGCGCGATGCTATTCGACGTGATATCGTCATGCGTCGGGCCGATGCCGCCGCTGGTAAACACATATGCATATTGCTGCCGCAGCGCGTGTATTGCTTTAACGATACATGCCTCTATGTCCGGCACCACACGCACTTCCAAAAGATTGATGCCCCTCGCCGTCAATGCATTCGCCAAATAATGCAGATTCGTATCCTGCGTGCGACCGGAGAGGATTTCATTGCCAATAATCAAAAAAGCGGCGGCGGGCTGATCTTGCATGGCGGAAGCTTACGCGCTTTGCAAGCGCCTGACAATGGTGGTAAAATCAAAAGATGGCGGAATATACGAACGCAAAAGGCATCGCTATCCACGACGCTGCGGATTTCTCAGGAATGCGCCGTGCCGGTCGGTTAGCCGCCGAAGTGCTGGATGCGGTGATCGCCGAGGTAAAGCCGGGCGTTACCACTAATGCGCTCAACGATTTCTGCCACGCGATGATCATTGACAAGGATGCGATCCCCGCGCCACTCAATTACCGCGGCTTCCCGAAATCCATCTGCACTTCGGTCAATCACGTGGTTTGCCACGGCATCCCGGAGGAAAAGAAGCTCCAGGAAGGCGACCTGCTCAATATCGACGTTACCGTGATCGTGGACGGCTGGCACGGCGATACTAGCCGCATGTACTGGGTGGGCGACAAGGTTCCCATCAAGGCCAAACGCCTGACGCAGGTGACGTATGACGCCATGATGAAAGGCATCGGGCAGGTGCGGCCCGGCGCCACGCTCGGCGATATCGGGTATGCTATTCAGACATATGTGGAAACGAACGGCTATTCGGTGGTGCGCGATTACTGCGGGCATGGGCTGGGGCGCATCTTTCACACCGCGCCCAACGTGCTGCATTACGGCGAGCCGGAAAAAGGCATGGTATTGGAAGAAGGCATGTTCTTCACCGTCGAACCCATGGTTAACGCAGGCAAGGCGGATACCCGCTTAAGCGCGCATGACGGCTGGACCGTCACCACGCGCGACCGCTCGCTTTCGGCGCAATTTGAACATTCCCTCGGCGTCACCGCCAACGGCTATGAGATTTTCACGCTCTCCCCTGCGGAAAAGCATTTTCCGCCGTATTGATATGACGGACGTAAAAACGGAGGAAAAACCCCATTATCTCGGCCATCGCAAGCGGCTGAAGGAACGGCTGCTGCAAGGTGGCGCCGGGAGCCTGCCCGATTATGAATTACTGGAGATTCTGCTGTTCTCCGGCAACCCGCGCGGCGACGTTAAGCCGCTGGCCAAGGCGTTGATCGCTGCGTTCGGCAGCTTTGCCCGCGCACTCTCGGCACCGTCGGAAGCGCTGGAAAAAATCCCCGGCATGGGCGAAACCACTATCGCCACATTACTTGCCGTGCGTGAGGCGGCGCTGCGCCTGCTCAAGGAGGAGATCAGCAAACAGCCTGTGCTGCAGAACTGGAAGGCGCTGCTGGATTATTGCCGCGCCAGCATGGGCTATAACAAAACCGAGCAATTCCGCATTCTGTTTCTCGACAAAAAAAACAAGCTGATCGCCGACGAGCTCCAGCAGGAGGGCACGGTGGATCACACTCCCGTCTATCCGCGCGAAGTCGTGCGGCGCACGCTGGAACTGGGTGCCTCTTCGATTATTGTGGTACATAATCACCCAAGCGGCGACCCTACGCCCTCCAAGGCCGACATCGAGATGACGGGAAAAATCTCTCACGCGCTCGCCGCCGTAGGTTGCACGCTGCACGACCATGTAGTAATCGGCGCGCGCGAGCATTTCAGCTTTGCCGCTCACGGAATGTTATAACTCCCGAATACGCCCTCTCGAGAGAGCTGAAGAAAAGAAGCTTTAAGTACGCTTTCCCCCACCCCTGTAGAATCCAGAACCGGCAGATG
>CAZXYG010000080.1:0-1338 GCA_964644885.1 uncultured Rickettsiales bacterium | reverse complement strand
TATTAACAAAGTTTTCCTTATGAAACGCTGAAAAACAAAAACAATTCACTGGAGTGCGAAAATGCTGCAGAATATGTTGCCCTGCATCCCAGGATTATGATAACAGTGCCCAACGCTTGTTGAGTGGAAGAAGCGTGACATGCTGTCATGAGAGGTAGCCACCCAAGAAACCCAAAGAAGCATATGAAAAAGACCCAGGAGAATGATATAGATAAAGCTCACTTTAAGGCGCGGACGCTAGCCGAAGCCCTGCCGTACATGCGTGAGTTTACCGGCGATACCTTCGTCATCAAGTTTGGCGGCAGCACCATGGGCGACCCCAAACTCTCCGAGACCTTCGCCGAAGACGTTGTGCTGCTCAAGCAGGTGGGCATCAATCCTATTGTCGTGCATGGGGGAGGGCCGCAGATCGGCGCCATGCTGGAAAAGCTGAAGATCAAAAGCTCGTTCATGGACGGCTTGCGCGTCACCGATAAGGACACCGTGGACGTAGTGGAGATGGTGCTCTGCGGCACCATAAACAAACAAATCGTCACCGCCATCAATGCGGCGGGTGGCATGGCAGCCGGCCTTTCCGGCAAGGATGCAAGCTTAGTCGAAGCACGAAAGCTGAAGCGCACGCGCCGCCAGACGGATTCCAATATTGAAAAAATCCTGGATTTGGGGTTCGTGGGCGAACCCACGCGCATCAACCCGGAAATTCTGGTGGTGTTCGAGGAATCGAACATTATCCCGGTTATCGCTCCCATAGGAATGGGTCCGAGCGGTGAAACGTTCAATATCAATGCCGATACCATGGCCGGAGCGCTCGCCTCCGCGCTCGCCGCGCGGAAGCTGATCCTGCTTACCGATGTGCCCGGCGTGCTGAACAAGAAAAAGGAACTCGTGCGCAAACTGGAATTCACCGCGGCCACGCAGATGATTGAGGACGGCACCATCGTGGGCGGCATGATACCGAAAGTGGAAACCTGCCTCTCCGCTATCGAGCGTAATGTCGAAGCGGCGCATATTCTTGACGGCAGGGTGGAGCATGTGCTGCTGCTTGAAGTCTTTACCAATCACGGTTCCGGCACCATGATCTGTGACCGGTTTTAGGGAGTATCGCCCGCTCTGAATCCCAACGCTTTCCATGTCTCGCGCATATGGAGCGGCAGGGGAGCGGCGATAGTCCTTTCATCGAGCTTCAAGCAGCGCGCGTGAAGATGGAGCTTGTTCCCCAGGCCATCGATAAAAGCCGCCTTTCCGCCATATTTTCCGTCACCGAGAATAGGATAGCCGATCGCCGCCATATGCACGCGGAGCTGATGCATGCGGCCTGTCTGAGGCCTGAGTTCCAGC
>CAZXYG010000079.1:3391-4944 GCA_964644885.1 uncultured Rickettsiales bacterium | reverse complement strand
ACCTGCAGGCGCACGAGGCGTCGAAGACATGACAATAGAAGTGCATATCTCGCTGCAGCAGGACGGCACCGTGCAAAGCGCCACCCTTACCGACCGCTCACGCTATGCCAGCGACGCTTTCTACCGAGCAGCGGCCGATAGCGCTATCCGAGCCGTTCAGGCGTGCAGCCCGCTTAAGGGATTGCCGGCAAACAAGTACAATCAGTGGAAAGAGATAGAATTTGTCTTTGATCCCAGCGGAATGATTTACTGAACGGCGCCGCGTCGTTTAGAGTTCATATTTATACGTTGTCGGCGGCGATAATCTGGACATGCCTTTTTTTTTCTTTTATAAATCGGTGCGTTTTTGCGCGCCCAGGTAGCTCAGTTGGTAGAGCAAGGGACTGAAAATCCCTGTGTCGGCGGTTCAATTCCGTCCCTGGGCACCATATATTTAAATGACAGATATCTCAACATACGGGATAATTACAAAAAAAATTGAGCAAAGGCAATTTAATACAATATGGAAAATTAACCGATCTTATCACAAAGTAGGGCTAAACACATATGATCCGCGAAGTAGATCCGCGATTGCTCGAAATTCTTGTTTGCCCCGTTACCAAGGGACCGTTGCGCTACGATAAAAAGCGACAGGAGCTTATCAGTGAAAAGGCCGGGCTGGCTTATCCTATCCGCGACGGCATCCCCATCATGCTGCCCGATGAGGCGCGGAAGGTAGCAAATGATTGATTCGCTATAGCCAAGGTATTGGAGAAGTCGTTTGCAAGAGGGATTCCCGCATCTGTTTGTTTAATCTTGCCATGCCGCTGCGACCAAATATTCCCGCAATATCCCCGAGGGCTTCCGATGGAAGAGCGCCCTGCTGATCAACCAGATGCATCAGAAGGTTTTTAGACGTTTTCGAGGACATGTTTCATAAGGAACGCCCGATAAGTTGATTCGGGCTTATCATCAAGTGCGCAGTGGAACAAGTAATCGGAAAGATTGCTGTGGCCGAAGCGCGCCAGGGTTATAGCCAACATGGCGTCGCGCACCTTTAATGCATTGTCTCGTGTAATAATACCCGCATCATTCATCGCGCCGAGCAATGCGGCGATCATGCCTTCACGAAGGGCAAAAGCCGCACGTTCTCTTGAGAGGGCGTATTGCTTGGATTCGATTGTAGCGCCAAGATCGGGCGTTCCAGCGCCCGGAAGCTTGATGCGTCTGCCGTGGAATCGAATCGCCGCGAGCCATAGGCCGTCGCGGTCAGCGAACGGCGCGGTTTCCAGAGTAAAGCCCAGGCCAATTGCCGTGGCCGCATTGAAAGGAATGGCAATGCCTCCGCTATTGCTTTGCCCAAAGAGCGTAGTAGCAAAGCGGAAATGTATTTGACCCTCCCCCATCGCAATGCCTAACGCTTGCAATGCTTCGCCGAAAGTAGCCAATGTCAGGGTTTCGCGATTTCCGCGGCGGAATTCCTTGAGAATGCCTTCGAGATGCGGCGTAGGAAACAGGGGGACGATCGGGGCAAGAAGATTGTGAACCGTTAAAGCCCGCAGGCTTTCCAATTC
>CAZXYG010000079.1:0-3381 GCA_964644885.1 uncultured Rickettsiales bacterium | reverse complement strand
CATGTCTGCAAGCACGGCTTCGTCAAGCCGTACCCCGCCGAATTTCCATTCGCCCCTTCCGTGGTCGTAAGCGATGTCAAAAAGCTCATGCGCTCGCTCAGGGTGTAGCCATGCACCCGCGGCATTAAGCACATGCTGCATGGCGGAACCTAGGGCGATATGCCGCTGCTGCACCACCAGCATTTTTTCTTCCGGAAGGGAACGGACAAGAACAGGATAGCGGTCTGTGCTATAAAGCAAGCGGGACAGGCCCCTACCTAGCAGGTCCAGGGGTAATTCAGACGAAGTTTTGATCACCGATACGGTCACATACTCTCTCCCCGTTACGCGGCTGGTGAGTACCCTAGTGAAAAATTCTACTTGAATCAAGTAAAAATAACATCTAGAGCGGCTCTCCGCGCATCAGTCGGGGAGAAACGCTGGTTTTTCCCATGGCGTGGCGTACAAATCTTTCTCTAAGGCCGGGCAGGTGATGCACGATTGCCATGCCGGTGCGCCGGGCTGCTTGCAACGGGCGGGCGCTATTGGAAAAAAGTCGGTTTAAAGCGTCGGTTACGGCAATCATGAACAGATTATCGGGCATCCGGAGGCATTCATATTCTTTCAGGACGGAAGAAGCGCCGATATCCAGTCCGAGACGGATGCGATCTGCCAGCAATTCCGCCAGCACCGCTATGTCGCGAAGGCCGAGATTGAAACCCTGGCCGGCGATAGGATGGATAGCGTGGGCGGCATCGCCCAGGAGGCAGAGACGCGGCGCCGTATAGCGTGCGGCGTGCACAAGCGTCAGGGGGTAACTCCAGCGCGGGCCGATAACTTCGAGCGCGCCGAGATAATGGCCGAAGCGCTCCTTGACGGCTTGCAGAAAATCCCGATCGTTCATTGCCATGAAAAGGGGTGCAAGCTCCGCCTTTTCCGTCCATACCAGCGAGGAAAGATGTGCGTCCTTCATGGGCAGGATGGCAAACGGCCCGGCGGGCAGGAAATGTTCCTGTGCCGTACCCCGATGGGGTCTTTCATGGCGCACCGCGCAGACGATGCCGGTTTGCCGGTAAGGGTATTCCACGGCCTTGATACCGGCCATGCGGCGTAGGGGGGAATGTTTGCCATCGGCGGCAATGGCGAGTTTGGTATGAAGGGACGCGCCGTTGGCGAGATGCAGGGTAATGCGATGGGGATTGCTTTCGATGGCGGTGCAGGTGGCGGGAGCGATGAGATCGACACGCCTCAATGTGGCAAGATGCTGCAACAAGGAGCTTCGCAAATGCCGATTGTCGACGATATAACCCATGGGCGCGTTGTTCACGAGCGCCCGGTCATAATGGAGGAATAGTCGTGAATCAGCATCGGAAATACGGATATCGTGGATTTCTCCTGCATGAGGGGCGATCGTTTGCCACAATCCGAGAGCGGAGAAGAATTGCTGTGAGGCGTAGGCAACGGCGCTAGTGCGGCCGTCAAAATGGTCATCCTGCAGAGTGCGGGGATCGTGCGTCTCCAGCACGGCGACGCGCATCTCCGCTTGAGCCAGCGCCGCCGCTAGAGAAAGCCCGGAAAGCCCGCCGCCGACGATAGCGACATCAAAGAGAGCGTGCGTTTTGTGCGCCGTCATTAGGTCTACCGCATTTTGTCCGGTCCGGAAAGCGGACGCAAGGGGTTATATGGATTGATCTCTTGTTCCTTTGCCATATCTTTGGGCGCGATCGGCCTGCCGGACTTCACCGGATCTTCAATGTCGAGCTTTCTTTCCAGCGGCTTGCGAAAATCATCGATATCAATATTGGCGCCTTTCAGCACGGCCGCAAGCGGATTGGCGTCGCCGGCCTGCCGTGCCTGGCCCTGAAGATGGGCGATATCCCGCACTTCCTCTTTATCCTGCTGCCGCGCCGCCGTGCCGTCGCGCCAGGCGTCCTGCTGCTCCAGGCGCTTTTTCAGCTCATGGGTATTCCCCAGGATTTCCACTTGTTCTTCCTGCGCCATACGCATGGTGAGGCTGTCCACCGGCTTGAGCGGAATGGCTTCCTGTTCCACGCGATCCCAGTCACCGTCGTTATCACCAACCTTGATGCCCTGCGGACGAATATTTTCACCCTTGCCCATTTTCCGGTGCGATACATGCGTTGTTGTATCTTTGCTCTGTGCACTTTTTTCCAACGCGGCGATCAACGTTTCTGGAGCATTATCCCCGGTGAGCGTCACTACCACCTGGCCGCGGGCATTGATGGAAATATCGCGGATGGAGGGATCGGCTTCCTTCAGCGCTTGCAGAAGATCGTTTCGGCTGCCACCGCGCATCCTTTTTTCTATCTCTCCGAGCAAGCGTTGTTTATCGCCGATGATATCGGCCAGGATGACATTACGGACGGTTTCTTTCGTGCCATGTTCGATTTGCAATTCCGTTTGAGCCTGTAGCGCTTGCATCATCGACTCGCCGCTCCTGCTCGCCTCCGGTTGCCGTGCCGCGCCGCTGCCATCGCCTTCGTCAGGTTTTTTCTGGAGATTGGATGCGGCGGCGTCTCTTTCCTGCCGTCTGCGCACCCGCCGCCATGATCGCCACATGTCTCTTGCGCGTGGCCGTTTCCCCTGTTCCGGCGCTTGCTCCGGCTCGGCCTGATGGGATTTTTCCTGACCATCCTTTTGTTGTTTCATATCGCGCGCCTTGTCGGCGATGATATCGCTGACGATGAGCTGCTGCGCTACGCCCCGCCCCGTTTCCTGTGCGGACATGTGCCCATGGGAAGAGCCGCGCGCGCGAGTGCGGCGATCTTTCCGCGATTTGCGAACCGGTGGCGTGATATCGTCGGTGGACTGGCTGCGCTCGCGGGAGCTATCGCGTGCGCCGTCTCCTTCCCTATGGGGCCGGAATACGCTTGCAACGGCAGCGACCAGCGCAGCGATCGCCGGATGGAGAGCCGGACCGCGCGTTTGCTGCCGCCCTGCAATTTCCGTCTGCCGCGTTTCAGCCATTTGCGGCATCGTGACGCCGATTTGGCGTTCCCGCTGCAGAAGGCGCTGCTTCTGAAAAAGCAGTATGAAATGAGCTTTGAGGCGCTCAAACCAGGGTTTGCTTTTAACCTTGGATTGCAGTTGCCGCTCAATCGCTTCCAACTCCGAGAGCGAAAGACTCTGCAGATACTTTGCAATCGGAATGCTTTCACCATCTGTGTGCGTGGGCTTGACTATTAGCCCTTCCGGCGTTTGCTCCGCAGAGTCAACTCCGAGTATCAGGATGAGATCCGCTACCGAGAGGTTGGCCTCGTCAAGTAAACGGGTGATAAGGGCCGTTTTTTCTTCCGTCAAACTCGCTGCAGCGTTACTGTCGCGGTGAATCGTCGCGGCTAGAGTTACAGCTTCCTGTTCCAGGCTGGCCTGTGCATCATC
>CAZXYG010000078.1:1828-5231 GCA_964644885.1 uncultured Rickettsiales bacterium | reverse complement strand
GAATACTTTTACCGGCAGGCGATACTGCACGATGGTGGAAAGCTCCTGGATGTTCATCATGATCGAAGCTTCGCCGGTGACGCAGACCACAACGGAATCCGGGTGCGCGATCTGTGCGCCGAGCGCGGCGGGCATACCGTAGCCCATCGTGCCCAGACCGCCGGAGGTTAGCCAGCGGTTAGGTTTCTCAAAGCCGATATACTGCGCTGCCCACATTTGATGCTGTCCCACATCGGTGGATAGGTAAAAATCTTTACCGTGCAATGCATTGTTGAGGCAAGAAAGCGCGTATTGCGGCTTAATTTCCTTGCCTTTCTGATGGAAAGCAAAGCTTTCCATCGTGCGCCATGTCTCGATCTGCTTCCACCAATTTTTCAGCGCTTTCTGATCGGGTTTATATTTTTTTTCATCCCAGGCTTCCATCATCTGTTCGAGCGCGTTTCCGGCGTCGGCCACGATGGCGATATCCGCCGGAACGTTCTTATTTATTTCAGAGGAATCCACGTCTATGTGGATTTTTTTCGACTGTGGCGAGAATGCATCGAGCCTTCCGGTAATGCGATCATCGAAGCGCGCACCGATGCAGATCATCACGTCACATCCGGCCATGCTCATATTTGCCTCATACGAGCCGTGCATCCCCAGCATGCCGAGGCATTGCTTATCGGAAGCGGGGTAGGCGCCCAGGCCCATCAGCGTCTGGGTGATAGGGTAGCCGGTTTTTTTGACGAATTTCTGAAGCATTCCGGCGGCTTTTGGCCCGGCGTTGATAATGCCGCCGCCGGTGTAGAATATGGGGCGCTTTGCATGCGCGATCAGTTCTATTGCTTCCCTGATTTTCTTTTTATCCGCTTTGAAAGCGGGGCGGTAGGACGCGCGATGCCCGCTATCTTTTTTACCTTTATATTCCGCCGGATACAGTTGGATGTCTTTGGGCAGGTCCACCACCACCGGGCCGGGCCGGCCAGAAGTGGCGACATGAAATGCCTCGTGCAGCGTGGATTCCAATTTATTCACGTCGGTGACAAGATAGTTATGCTTGGTGCAGGCGCGGGTGATCCCGGAAGTATCGGCTTCCTGGAAGGCATCGCTGCCGATAAGCTCGGTCTTTACCTGGCCGGTGAGGCAGACAATGGGGATGCTATCCATCATGGCATCAGTGAGGCCGGTAACGGTATTGGTGGCGCCTGGCCCGGAAGTCACAAGAATCACGCCCGGCCTTCCGGTAGAACGCGCATAGCCCTCGGCGGCATGCGCCGCGCCTTGCTCGTGCCGCACAAGGATATGGCGGATGCGGTTTTGCTTGAAAAGTTCATCGTAAAGCGGTAGCACGGCACCCCCAGGATAACCGAAAATGGTATCCACGCCGCGGTCAACTAAAACCCTAATAATAATCTCTGCGCCGCTCAGCTTCATAAGGAAGGCGGTTATACTACGAGATGTGGCTAAAATATACCGAAAATTTTGCGTTTTGGCGGTTCATGGGGCCGCATGGGGAGGTTTTCGTTAAACACGCAGGCCACTTCGTTGCCCCACCGCAGCGTGAATGCGCTGGAGACGCGCTCGACTACAATATAGGGACCGTTAACGCGGTAATTGATAAGCGCTTCCGAGCTATCCGGGTTGACGTGAAAGAACGCCGGAATATCGGGGTTCTTTTCATCGAACTCAAAATATGTGAATTCACCGTCATCAAAAATCCGCTTGGGCGCGATGAAATCGGATCCGGAAATCGAATAGTTGAAGTTGTATTTTTCCGGAAAATTCTTGATGTCGGGCGGACGATCGAAATGCGTTCTCCGTATGGTTCCGTTCGGGCCACCATCGGGGTAGGAAAAACGCACGATGAACGCCAGTTCCTTGTCGCGGATGTCATCCGCCTCTTCGGCGTAGAGTTCAAATTGATAGATGCGCTTGTCGGTGTAAATGGTCATGTTGGTGTTGGCGTCGGCGTCGATTGGCTTCAAGAAAAGCCGCGAGCCTTGATTGACAGTTTGCCAGCCGGTGGAATCGCCCATCGTAATGGTTTGAATCGTTTCATCGGGTGAAAACTCGATACTGGAGGAGTAGCGGTAATGCCCCGTGTAGATATAAACATCGTTGGGTTTGTATACGAACGTTCTGATGCGGCTGTCCGTTGCCACGGGCCGTGAATATTGCAGAGCCATAAGGGTTTCGGGAAAAGAAACCGCAAGAGTAAACAGCGCCGCGGCTAGAAAGGTAAAGCGTTTTGCGTGCACTATGTTAATCGATCCTGGATGTTTTATATCCTGTCACTTCAAATTTCATCGGAAGAAACCGCTTCTCTTTCTTGTCATAGGTAATGTTATTATATACGAAAAAGATTTCGGTTTGCCATAGGCTTTTAATATCGCCGATCACGCTGCGCTCGGTGGCGGCATATTGCACCACTGCCTTTCGTTCTCCCGCACGGATCGTGCGGTCGGTTTCCTGAGTGAAAAGCTGATAGCTGCCGGGCGTGATGTCAATTCTGCGCTCGAACTCCTGGCCGTATTTGACGCGGGGGCTATCCGGGTTCTCTAAACTGATGGCGCTTTCGTATTCCCGCATCAGGTCGGGGGCGGTAAGCGCCCTAAGAAACGTCACGTTAGCATCGAAAAAATCGTATTTATACGCCTCCCGCTTAAAGAGATATTCTTCAACCAGGTCTTGCATGAGAGCGTAGTTTGGCTCTTCGTTTTGTTCCGCGACTTTTGTTAATCGAACGTAATCAAGGGCGGGGTTGGTTACGGTGACGTGAATCGGAAACGTGCGAACCAGGGGCAGAAAATCGTTCATGAGTATGACGGAGCCGATAACGGTTAGAATGGCGAAAGCGGTGATAACGATACAGAAAGAGCGTTCCACCACCAGCAACTGGTATTTGTCGTAATGCCACTCGATGGCATCTTGGTAATACTCCCCCGATTCTATCGTTTCGGCGATAGCGGCAAAAAGCTCTTTATCCTGCTTGGGTATTATGTGTGGCACCAAGTTTATTGAGGTATTGTTAGTGAATTATTTGCTATAATTTAATATCGATTTTAGCTACAATGCTTATTATAGAAACCTATCCAGAATAAAGCAGGCTCTTTAAGACATGATAGTCAATTTGCGATGCTTTGTTAATCGGAAAATTGCCTTATCTGGAGAGAGAAAGTGATAAACGTCGTAATGACGCGGCGTATTCTTGGGGTCTGCATAGTGGCGCTTATGATGGCAGCCGCCTCACCGGCGGCTTTTGCCCAGAACGTGAATACCAATTACTGCACCACCACGGCGGCTACCCTTTTCCCTCAGCCCTTCCCGCCGCATTACGCCGGCGATTGCGGCGGCGGGCAATTCGGCAAGGAATGGGACTACGATATCAAGGCCGGGGGGCATGGCTGCGACGCCCCGGATT
>CAZXYG010000078.1:0-1818 GCA_964644885.1 uncultured Rickettsiales bacterium | reverse complement strand
ATGGGATATCTGGCCTTCTCATACCGGATGTTATAATCCGGAAGAGCGGTTTAGCGAGTATTTCGACCCCGCTAAGCCCGATAAGGAAACGTACCATTTCAAGAAAGATACGTTTACCAATCTTCGCCCGGACGACAAACAACTCAACGTCAATCCCGAATGCAAGCATATTTATGAGGAATTCGAGCTTAAATATATCCCGGCGATTAAAAATCTGGAGAGGGGAATGCTGGAAGCCCGGGGCGCGGTGGATCCTAGTAAAAAAGGAGCGGGCGAGGTGCAATCGAACATTTTATGCATGACGGACGACTACCTCGACGACGTGGATGATTTCTGCAAGGACTTTCTGCCGGGCTATTTATTCCGTGTTCCGGTAGGGGTGCCGGACACTCCGCTCACACCAGGCGGGTTTGATAAATTCGAATTCAAGCATCCTTTTTATCCCGGCTACATGAAAAAGGTGGGCGGCGTGGACGTGGCGGCTGTGGAGCGCATCAAATCCGAGGACCATTACCTGCCGCCGTCCATCGTCACCAATGCGGGGCAATGCTGGGAATATGGCCATAGCGGCTATGCGCGGGCCAAGGATTACGTTTTCGACGAAGCCAACATCTATGGCGGCACGCCCGGCGATCCGAATGATCCGCGCAACTGGGGGCAGAAAAGAAAGCGGGCGGAATGCCTGCGGCTCTATTTGATGGAGTGGGCGCACCGCGGCGATTGCGGAGAGATAGTCATTTCCGGCGCGCGCACGGACATCACCGAGGGGCATTGCCAGTGGGTGAGCGCCTATAACGCCTCCGGCCTGCGGCCAAAAGATAACCCTCTCGATCCTACGAATATAGGCAATACCCTGGCTTCGCTTGTGCCCGTGCCCACGGGGCCTGTTGAGCATTTCACGGGCTTCATCTGGCCGCCGCGGCAGGGAGGTTCGTCATCGCCGCCGCCTACTCTGAGCTGCTCACCGCAATGCACGGCCAATAGCGATTGCGGAACTGACACCTGTATGCCTGGCGGCTTCTGTGAGACAGCGGCAGGCGTGCAATACTGTCCGACTCCACCGCTTGTTTGTGCTCCCGCATGTGCTGCCAATAGCGATTGCGGAACCGATACCTGTAAAACACCGGAAGGATATTGTGTAAAAGCCTCTGGTCAACAATATTGTCCAACGTCTTCATTTCCAGACCCGGATTGCTTGAAGGAATGTCCGCCAGGTTCGGACAAATGTATCGCAAGCTGTACGAAAAATGAAAACTGTTTCTCGGGTGATCAGTGTGTTACAGCAAAGGGCTGGTGCGTCAAGTCGAGCGGAGAAAAATATTGTGCAAAAGGATGTTGCTCAGAAGGAAGCTCGGATTGCGGAGCAAATTCAATGTGCTATGATCCCTATAAACAAACGCCACCTGGGTATAGAGGCTTCCCCATATCGCCTCAATGGAATGACAGTTTGCCTATGTGCATTGAGCTAGTCGCGCCGCGTACTTTTTATGATGCAAATTCGGGCTTTGTTTTATGTGATAATCAGACTTGTCAGTGTCCCAGCACTCCCAATCCCCAGACATGCAGTGGCAGTGCATGTCCTGTTAATCTCTGTCCGTCGGGTACGCCCAATTCTAGAATGTTCTGTCCGTAGCTTACGTTGTGATAAATTTTAACTTATTGATACTAAAAAGGTAAATGAAGAGCGTTTTAAAAGTAATGATTTTTGCTATATTTCTCCCCTTCCTTCTGGGGCGGGATGTGGCGCTCGGCCAGGATTTTGGCTTTCTGCTGAATCAAATCCCCAACGATCCGCTGGTGGGCCAGGGCATATGGGAG
>CAZXYG010000077.1:0-5554 GCA_964644885.1 uncultured Rickettsiales bacterium | reverse complement strand
GGGGGTCTTCTCCAGCATCTCTATGATGCGATCACCTACCGCCTCGATATTTTCCGACACCTCGTTGTTCCAGAAACGCAGCACTTTCAGCCCCTGAGATTCCAGCCATTCCGCGCGCTCAATATCCTTTGGATTATCCATGTGCTGACTGCCATCCAATTCAATCACCAACCGTTTCTCGGCATTGTAGAAATCCACAATGTAATTGCCGATCGGCTGCTGGCGACGGAATTTGTATCCCAACTGTTTATCTTTTAAAAAATGCCATAATTTATTTTCCGCCGGAGTGGCGTTCTTGCGCATCGCCTGCGCTTTTTTCGTGGCAAAGTCAGCTTTCCCCCCACCGATGCGCCAAGGCGCATCGTGCTCCCCCGCAAGGGGGGAGCTAGCAATACAAGAATATTCCATGTCGGGCTTCACCGCCAAGGCAAGGTTGCTGGGCAGCGTCCAGGGCGTAGTGGTCCAGGCCAGTACATAATACTCGTCTGCTTCCGGAGCGCCTTTGGGTTTTTCCTTCAACCGAAACGCCACCGTGATCGCCTTGTCCTCGCGCTCCCTATAGGAATTATCCAGGCGGGTTTCAAAATTCGATAACGGCGTCTCCGCCGCCCAAGAATAGGGCATCACGCGGTAGGATTCATATACCAGCCCCTTGTCGTAAAGCTGCTTGAAGGCCCACAGCACCGATTCCATGTAATCGCGGTCCATGGTTTTGTAGTCGTTGTCGAAATCCACCCAGCGCGCGATGCGCCCCACGTAGCGCCGCCATTCATTGGTATATTTCATCACGCTGCTGCGGCAGAAATCATTGAACTTCGCCACGCCGAACTGCTCGATCGCCGCGCGGCCTGAAATCTTCAATTCCTTCTCGGCTTCCATCTCGGCGGGCAAGCCGTGACAATCCCAGCCGAAGCGCCGCTGCACGCGCCTGCCCTTCATGGCCTGGTAGCGCGGATAAATATCTTTGACGCAGGAAGTCAATAAATGCCCGTAATGCGGCAGGCCGTTGGCGAAGGGCGGCCCGTCGTAAAAAATCCATTCGTTGGTCTTGCCGTTGTGCTTTGCCGGGCGCGTCTCCACTGTCTCCTCGAACACTCTTTCCTGCCTCCAGAAGGCAAGGATTTCCTCTTCGATTTTCGGTAAGTCGGGCGTGGAGGAAACTTCGGGATAGTGCTGCTTTTTCGCCATAAGTCTCGCTTTATAGCGTGATTCCTGCACGTTGTACAGAAGGCGCTTGTCACACGCGGGAAAACGCTTTATAGGGGGTGCGACCGGAGAGGTTCTCCGCGTCATATTCTTTTAAACCTCAAGGAGAAAGCAAACTTATGAAAACCTCTCTCATGCTTCTGACCGCAGCAGCCGGCGTGCTCACGGTGAGCAGCGCCTATGCCGCCGAAGAAGCCGCCACCACCGAACAGAAGGCGGAAAACGAGAAATGCTACGGCGTCGCGAAAGCCGGCAAGAATGATTGTGCCGGCGGCGCGCATTCCTGCGCTGGTCACGCCACGGCGGACAGCGATGCCAACGAATGGGTCTTCCTGCCCAAGGGCGCTTGCGAGCGCATCGTCGGCGGCGCTTTGACGCCAAAGACGGGCTCCTAATTTCCCGCATGATTTTGGAGGGCCCCTCGCGGGCCCTCCTTTTTTTATGTTCATAGATCGCTCCATTTCGGGGGTCGGTATTGGTCTCCGGCACAAGCATTTCAGGGATATTCTCAATCAGAAGCCCTTGATCCCCTGGCTGGAAGTGCATAGCGACAATTTTTTTAAGCCCGAAAGCAATGCCTGCGCCTATCTGGAGGCTATTCGCCGCGATTATCCTTTAAGCGCGCATTGCGTGGGCCTCTCGCTGGGCTCAGCGCAGCCGGTGAATGAGAATCACCTGAACGGACTGAAACGTTTCATGGAGCGTTTTCAGCCCGCGCTGGTTTCTGATCATGTGTCGTGGAGCGCGGTGGATGAATTATACATCAACGACTTGTTGCCGCTACCCTATACGGAAGAAGCGCTCGATGCGCTCTGCCGCAATATCGAGCAGGTGCAGAATGAACTGAAGCGACCCATTCTGATCGAGAATCCCTCCAGCTATCTCAGCTTTACCGAATCGTCGATTCCCGAGTGGGAATTTTTTGTCGCGGCGGCGGAGCGCACCGGCTGTTTCCTGCTGCTCGATATCAATAATATCTATGTCAGTGCCAGGAATCACGGCTTTGATGCGTTCAATTACCTGAAGGCGATGCCCGAAAGGCTGGTGCGGGAAATCCACCTCGCGGGCTATACTGAAACTATAGAGGAAGGCCAGACCGTGCTCATTGATACCCACGGAGCGCCGGTTTACCCAGGAGTCTGGGAATTATTTCAAAGCGTGGCGGCGCGTTTCGCCCATGCGCCGGTATTGATCGAATGGGATACCGATATTCCCGAACTTTCCGCGCTGATGGGAGAAGCAAAAAAAGCGGAGGCCATCCTTTCTTCCCACCTTAAAGCAAAAGCATCATGACCGCACTCAAGACTCTTCAGCAACGTTTCAGCGACGCGATGTATCGAAGCGATTCGGCGATTGTCGCGGATATAAAACCATCCACTATCTCACCCGCGGGCCGCATGAAAATCTATCGCAGAAATGTTTTCAGCGCCGTCACCAATGCCCTGCGTCTCAGCTACCCGGTCGTTGAAAAACTGGTGGGCAAAGATTTTTTTGCCGCCGCAGGCCGCGAATTCATTAAAACCTCGCCGCCCTCCAGCGGAAATCTAGATGATTACGGTGCGGATTTTGGTGATTTTCTGGCATCCTTCCCGCCCGCGCAATCCTTGCCCTACTTGCCTGACGTAGCGCGCCTGGAATGGCTGCATCATGAATGCGCGCTGGCCGACGCCGAAGATCGAAGCATCCGCTTGTTTCACTCGCCCTATCCCGTGCATCGAATCTGGGACATCAACCAGGAAGGCGCCGATCCTGACGCCACCGTGCGCCTCGATGAAGGCGCGGCATGGCTGATGCTAACCCGGTCTGAGCGTACGGTGCATATTCATGTTCTCTCCGAGGCCGAGTACACGCGCCTTAACAGCCGCAGCATTTGACCTTGCACTTTCGCTAGGGTATCGTGGCGGACTTTCAGTGGCTTTCGGGAGGCTGACGTGGCGAAAGGTCAGGGTTTTATTCTCCGCATCGCGGCGATCAAACTGCGCGCAATGGATTTTTTCAATCATTTCGTGCTGGCGGGGCTTCGCTTGTGGATCGCCAATATTTTCTGGACGTCCGGCACGCTGAAGCTCGACGGCGGTTTCCTCGGCATCGGCCAAGGCAATTGGGCCGCCACGCTGCTGTTATTCGAAAGCGAATACAAAGTGCCCTATCTGAATTACGAAGCCGCCGCGTATCTTTCCACGGCCTCGGAGCTGCTGCTTCCTATCATGCTGGTGCTGGGCCTTGGCGCCAGAATTGCCGCGTTCGGGCTGCTGGCGATGACCGCGGTCATCGAATTCACTTACCTGCACAGCGCCGACCACACCATATGGGCGCTGTTCCTCGCTTCCATCCTGTGCCAGGGACCGGGATTGTTCTCGGTGGATCACCTCATCAGCCGAAAATTGCTGCCAGCCCGCCATAAATAATGATGAAAGAGCTGCCGCAAAGCTACGACCATAAAGAGGCCGAGCGGCGCTGGCAGGCCCATTGGGCGCAGCACAAAACCTATGCATGGCGGAATGACAGTCCGCGCGAGCAAACCTTCGTCATCGATACTCCGCCGCCCACGGTTTCCGGTGTGCTGCACATGGGGCATATTTTTTCCTACGCTCAAGCCGATTTCGTGGCGCGCTACCAGCGCATGGCGGGCAAGGACGTATTCTACCCCATGGGCTTCGACGATAACGGCCTGCCCACCGAGCGTCTGGTGGAGAAAACAAATAAAAAGAAAGCCTCGGAATATCTTTCCCGCGAAGCTTTTATCGAAGCGTGCGAGGAGGTAGCCGAAGGCGCACGCAAGGAATTCCGCCGCCTGTTCGAATCGGTGGCGCTTTCCGTGGATTGGACGCAGGAGTACCACACCATCTCCGACGAAGTGCGCAAGATTTCGCAGTTATCTTTCCTCGATCTCTACCGCAAGGGGCATGCTTACCGGAAGCTCCAGCCCATGCTGTGGGATCCCGTCGATCAGACCGCCATCGCCCAGGCCGAGGTGGTGGACAGGGAGATGGAAAGCCACATGCATTATATCCGGTTCCATATCCTCAGCGAGACAGATAGTGGTTCCCTCTCCCTCCGGGAGAGGGACGGGGTGAGGGCTTCTAAGAACCTTGTCGCCAACTCTCTCCCGGAGGGAGAGGGAGTCGTCATCGCGACCACGCGGCCGGAATTGATCCCCGCCTGCGTGGCGGTGTTTTATCACCCCGACGATGAACGTTATCAGCACTTAAAAGGCAAAACCGCCATCACGCCTTTATTCGGCGTCAAGGTTCCCATACTGGCGGACGAGGGCGTGCAGATGGAGAAGGGAACCGGCCTGGTGATGTGCTGCACGTTTGGTGATGAGCAGGATATCCGCTGGTGGGAGAAACACAATCTGCCGATGCGTATCGTATTAAACAAATATGGGAAACTTGATCTCTGCTCCCCCCTGGAGGGGGAGCAAGCGAACGCAGTGAGCCGTGGGAGAGCATTCATCGTCGACGTGCTGCATGGACTCAAAGCCTCCAATAAAGACCCCAAACATCTGGGCGCGCGCGAAACCATTCTGGAGTTGCTGAAAAACGAAAATCTGCTCATCAAACAAGAACCCATCACGCACGCAGTCAAATGCGCCGAGCGTTCCGGCGCGCCGCTCGAAATCCTGCCAACGCATCAATGGTTCGTGAAGGTTCTCGATAAAAAGGAAGAGCTAAAAAAACGCGCCAATGAATGCAACTGGCACCCCGATTATATGCGCCTGCGCTGCGAGCAGTGGATTGATGGGCTTAACTGGGACTGGTGCATCTCGCGCCAGCGTTATTTTGGCGTGCCGTTTCCCATATGGTATTCCAAGCGCAAGGGCGAGGAAGGGAAAATCCTGATCGCCGAACCAGAGCAATTGCCAGTTAACCCGCTGGTGGATTTGCCCGAAGGCTATGCACGTGAAGAAATAGAACCCGATCATGACGTCATGGATACCTGGGCCACTTCGTCGGTGAGTCCACAGCTTTCGAGCAAGGGGATCGCCAGCTCCCTCCTGCCTGCGGGGGGAAGTTCCAATCCCCAATCCCCGATGCCTAATCGCTACCTCCTCGATCCCGCGCGCCACGCTAAGCTCTTTCCCGCCGATCTGCGGCCGCAGGCGCATGAGATCATCCGCACCTGGGCGTTCTATACGATCGTGAAAGCGCATCTGCACGAAAACATGATCCCGTGGAAAAATCTGATGATTTCCGGCTGGTGCCTGGCGCCGGACAAAACCAAAATGTCAAAATCCAAGGGCAACGTGATCACGCCGGTGGATCTGATCGAGGAAAAGGGCGCGGACGCGGTGCGCTACTGGGCCTCGACCTCACGGCTCGGCGCCGATACCGCCTTTTCCGAG
>CAZXYG010000076.1:0-5587 GCA_964644885.1 uncultured Rickettsiales bacterium | reverse complement strand
CGCCTCGATGATGTCTTCCTTCTGCGGCAAAGCGAGTTTCTCCAGATTGGCGGCGTAGGGCAGCGGCACGTCCTTGCCGGTGACGCGCACAACCGGCGCGTCCAGTTCGTCAAACGCATCCTCCATCGCCACCGCCGCGATTTCCGAGCAGATGCCCGCATATGGCCAACTTTCCTCAACCGTCACCAGCCGGTGCGTTTTGCGCACCGAGGCGACAATGGTTTCGCGGTCGAGCGGCCGCAGCGTTCTCAGATCGACCACCTCGGCCTCGATGCCATCCTTCGCCAGTTCTTCCGCCGCGTCGAGCGCGTTCCTGACCTGCAGGGAGAATGCCGTAATCGTGACATTCTTGCCTTCGCGAATAACGGAAGCCTTGCCGATGGGTACGACGAAATCCTCCTCCGGAACTTCGAAGCTGTGGCCGTAAAGAATTTCGTTCTCCAGGAAAATCACCGGATTTGGGTTACGGATTGCGGCTTTGAGCAGACCCTTATGATCCGCCGCCGTATAGGGCGCAATCACGATTAGGCCGGGGATATGCGCGTACCAGCTTGCGTAACACTGCGAATGCTGCGCCGCCACACGGGCAGCCGCGCCGTTCGGCCCGCGGAACACGATGGGGCACCGCACTTGCCCGCCGGACATATATAGCGTCTTGGCTGCAGAGTTGATGAGATGATCCATTGCCTGCATGGCGAAATTCCAGGTCATGAATTCGACAATAGGCCTCAACCCCGCGAAGGCGGCGCCTACGCCTAGCCCAGCAAAGCCGTGCTCGGTGATCGGCGTATCGATCACCCGCCGCGCGCCGAACTCCCCCAACAATCCTTCAGTAACTTTATAGGCGCCCTGGTACTCGGCGACTTCCTCGCCCATAACGAACACGCCGCCGTCGCGCCGCATCTCCTCGGCCATGGCGTCGCGCAGGGCTACGCGAACGGTCTGCTCAGGCATGATTACAGACCGCCGCCGTTATCGCCATCGCCGAAAAAATGATCTATAATATCCTTAATAAGATCAAGCAGCCACGCAAGGATCTCCTCGCCGATATCCCTCAGCACCTCCACACAGGCCAGCAGATCATCAAGGGTGATATCGGTAATATCGTTGATGCCATCGAAACACTGCTCGATAGGGTTCGTTTGCGCAACAGGCGCATCCATCGCTTTTACGGCACCGTCAAACGCCAGGCACAAAACCGCCACGCAGCATAGAATCACATAAAACATAATGCGCTTCATTGCGTTACCCTCCCTGCTTCCGCATAGACATTCGTATAAAGCTCCGAGGCTTCCGGCTCAGGACTTGCCATAGAAAACTCCACTGCTTCGTTTATCCGCGCTTTCACTTCGCTGTCAATGACTTTAAGCGTTTCCTGATTTCCAATCTCGTTCTTCACGATATAATCCCTCAGATGCTGAATAGGATCGCGCCTCTCACGGATATGCTCCACTTCTTCGCGCGATCTATACTTAGCCGGATCAGACATGGAATGGCCACGATAGCGATAGGTTTTCATTTCCAATAAAATAGGCCCCTTGCCCGAACGCACGTGATCCACCGCCATCAATCCGGCTTCGCGCACCGCGAAGAAATCCATGCCATCCACCTGACGGCCCTCGATGCCGAAAGCCTTGCCGCGCTGGTAAAGCTCGGTGGTGGCCGAAGAGCGCGCCACGCTAGTGCCCATGGCATACTCGTTATTCTCGACGATATAGATCGCCGGCAGCTTCCATAGCTCCGCCATGTTGAAGGATTCGTAAATTTGACCCTGGTTAGCCGCGCCGTCGCCAAAATAAACGAGGCAGACGTGATTGCTTTCACGATATCGCATGGCGAAAGCGATACCAGTGCCGATCGGCACCGGAGCGCCAACGATGCCATGCCCACCGTAGAACCCCCGATCGAGATCAAACAAATGCATGGATCCGCCTTTGCCTTTGGAGCAACCGGTTTCACGGCCCATAAGCTCAGCGAATACAACTTTTGGATCGCTGCCGCAGGCGAGAATATGCCCGTGATCGCGATAGCTGGTGATCATGGCATCCCCCTCCGCGATGCAGCTCTGCAGACCCGCCACTACAGCCTCTTGACCGATATAAAGATGACAAAACCCGCCGATCAGGCCCATTCCATAGAGCTGTCCGGCTTTTTCCTCGAAACGCCGTATCAACAGCATCATGCGATAATAGTCGAGGATTTCTTTTTTTGTCAGCGCGGCTTTCTCCTGCCGCTCATCCTGCCTGGTCTTGCGTATGACAGCTTCCGGCGTAACCATAGAGGGAATAGGGGCTAGGGATTAGGAATCCCGCGAACGATACGGCCAAACATCACGCAACGCAAGCACTAACCGCCATGATACGAGTGATTGTTATTTGCAACTATGGCACATATTCACTATTTCTTTCCCGCCTCTATCGTATACCCTGCCGAGCGGACGGTGCGAATCAGGTTTTCCAGCCCAGGTTTGCACTCTTCCAGAACCTTCCGCACGCGGCGTATATGCACATCCACGGTACGGCTTTCTACGAAAGAATCCTGCCCCCATACCGCGTCAAGCAGTTGCTCGCGTGTGAAAACGCGCCCGGGATGCTCCATAAGATGGCAGAGAAGACGAAATTCCTTGGGTCCAAGATATAACGGTTTATTCTTATACGTTACTTTATGTCTTGCGATATCCAAGATAATGCCTCCGTATTCCAACATCTTTTCTTCTAGTACAGGCCGTGTGCGCCGTAACACGGCACGGATTCTGGCAATCAGCTCCCGCGGCGAAAACGGCTTGGTTATGTAATCGTCCGCGCCGCGCACAAGACCGGTTACCAGATCCGCCTCTTCCCCACGCGCCGTCAGCATGATAATGGGAATGCCTCGCGTATCCTCGTTCTTGCGCAGACGGCTGCATACCTCCACGCCCGAAAGCGAAGGCAGCATCCAATCCAACAGAATCAAGTCGGGCTTGGCTTCCTCAACCATGTAAAGCGCCTCTTCGCCATCGCCTGTTGTGCGAACGTCAAAATCTTCCTTTTTCAGGTTATACACCAACAGCGTCATGATCGCCTCTTCGTCCTCCACCACCAGAATGCGGGGGCGCATTGTCTTGTCGTCGGTCATTAGCCGAATCTCCCCGTAATGTAATCCTGCGTCTGCTTAAGGCGGGGCCGGGTGAATATTTGCTCGGTTTCGCCCGTTTCAACGACCCGCCCCAGATGAAAAAAAGACGTGCGGTCGGAGATGCGCGCCGCCTGCTGCATAGAATGAGTAACGATAATGATGGTGAAGCGCGCCTTAAGCTCCTCGATCAGCTCTTCAATCCGGGCGGCGGCAATAGGATCAAGAGCGGAACACGGCTCGTCCATTAATATTACCTCAGGATTGACGGCGATGGCGCGCGCGATGCAAAGCCTCTGCTGCTGGCCGCCAGAGAGAGACGTGCCGGGCAGATGCAGCCGCTCCTTTACTTCTTCCCAAAGGCCCGCGCGCCGCAGGGCGTCTTCGAGAATGGCATCGCCTGCGTCCTTGGAGGGTGCCAGTCCGTGAATCCGAGGTCCATAGAGCACGTTCTCGTAAATTGACTTGGGAAATGGATTGGGCTTCTGGAATACCATGCCTACTTTTCCGCGCAGCAGCACAACATCCACCTCCGGCGCATAGATATCATGGCCATCAAGATGAATATGGCCTTCCACGCGGCAGGATTCAATCAGATCATTCATGCGGTTAAGGCAGCGAAGAAACGTCGACTTTCCGCAGCCGGAAGGACCTATCAGCGCCGTCACGCTGTTGCTCGGAATATCGAGATCAACATTAAATAGAGCCTGGTTCTCGCCGTAGAAAACGCTGAGTCCACGAGCGCGGATACGTATCTCTTGATCTGTTTCTTCCGGCATGGTTACCATGTATATTCGAATTTACGCCGCAGAAAAACCGCAAGCGCATTGAGCAGCGCCAATACTATCAAAAGCACCATGATAGCGCCCGAGGTCTTTTCCATAAAAGCCTGTTCCGGACTATCCGCCCATAGATAAATCTGCACCGGAAGAACGGTAGCAGGCTCAAGGAATCCCCCAGGGATATCGGCCACAAACGCCACCATGCCGATCATGAGAAGCGGCGCGGTTTCGCCAAGCGCGCGCGCCGTGCTTAAAATCGCACCGGTCATAACGCCTGGCAGGGCGCAAGGCAGCGTATGATGAAACAGCACTTGCACCGGCGAAGCACCAAGCGCTCTTGCCGCGTCGCGGATAGAAGGAGGCACCGCCTTGAGAGCATTGCGGGTCGTAATCACGATAGTCGGCAATACAAGCAGCGAAAGAGCAAATCCACCCGCCAGCGCGGAGGACCGAGGCACTCCGAATCCGTTAAGAAAAATGGCGAGCGCAAGCAAGCCAAAGACAATCGAAGGCACTGCCGCCAAATTGTTTATGTTGACTTCGATAAAGCCTGTTAGCTTGTTTTCCGGGGCGAATTCCTCTAAATACACCGCCGCTCCCACGCCTATGGAAAACGCAATCGCAAGGCATACCAGAATCACGCTCAGCGACCCGACAAGACTACTCAAGATTCCGGCCTGCTCCGGCGTCCGCGAATCCCCCCGGGTCAGAAAATAAAAATTGAAGCGCTGCCGAATCCTGTCCGATTGCTCCAATGTTTCGAACCACCGCAGCTGCTCATTCTTGATACGCCGCATCTGTTCCGGAACCTCACGCGAAACGTTGCCTTTCGCCAGCATATCAATGCCTGCGGAAGCAGGGAGCCACAGCTCCGCCGCCTTGCCTATCCACGAGGAGTCTTTCAGCACTTCCTGTTGCACCTCGTACGCGGCGGCATCGCTTATCAAACTATAAAGCAACCGCTTTTCCTGATGGCTCGTCACGCCAGGAAAGAGACCGCGCAGCCCTTGCTGCACCAACGCCGCATAATTTGCCCGCGCAAGCATTGCCGGGTCGCGCGCGCCGGATGGGTCGATCACGGCAGCATCGAATGCTATGGGTATGCGTATCGCCGTCTGATGAAAAGCGCCGATGCCGCTTCCGATAACGGAAATAAGCAACATGGCCAAGAACAGAAACGCTACTGCAATTGCAACCGCGCCATAAAGACGGAAGCGCCGATCACGAGCATAACGCTTGGCGAGCAAGCTGCTTTGTTGGGAAGCAAGAGATAAGGGATGCAAATCAGTCATAGCGTTCGCGATAGCGTTTCACAATAACGTGGGCAACGATATTGATAAACAGCGTGATCAAAAACAGCGCAAGCCCAAGCGCAAAAGCCGCAAGCGTCTTGGGGCTGTCGAATTCCTGGTCGCCGACCAACAGCGTGACAATCTGTGCCGTCACCGTAGTCATGGATTCAAGAGGATTAAGCGTTAGGTTCGCAGCAAGACCTGCGGCCATCACTACGATCATGGTTTCTCCGATACCACGCGACACGGCAAGCAGAATAGCTCCCATAATACCCGGCAAAGCCGCCGGAATCACCACTTTGCAGATTGTTTCCGAGCGCGTAGCGCCCAAGCCCAGCGAAGCTTCCTTGAGCGATCGCGGCACCGCGTTTTATTCGTGGGCTGGCGTCACGCGCTTTGAAA
>CAZXYG010000075.1:4916-5614 GCA_964644885.1 uncultured Rickettsiales bacterium | reverse complement strand
GCCTTCCCGGGAACTATCCACTATTCTGCCCTGTAAATCCTGCTTCGGCGCGTAGGCGATGGAATGAGTCAAAAAATGCAGCGTGCCCCACTGTTTCCTTATGGCGTTGAACACCGCTTCCAATTCGCCTTCATGCGTGACATCGCAAGGCAGGATGATTGGGCATTGCAATTGTTCCGCCAGAGGCCGGACGTAAGGCTCGGCCTTGGCGTTTCAATAGCTAACCGCCAGTTCCGCGCCTGCCTGGCGGAAGACGCGCGCGCAGCCCCAAGCGATGCTTTTATCGTTGGCGATGCCGACGATCAGCCCTTTCTTGCCCGCGAGGTTCAGGATGTTCATGGCGCGATGCTTTAAGCCGCAAGGCGAAAGAATTTACTGAAATGCCTTTTCGGACGAAAAGACTTCCTCCCAGGTGCCGAGCGTGGATGCTTTGGAGTATTCTGTAACGCGGTTTTCGAAGAAATTGGCATGCTCCACGCCGTTCAGGATATCGTCCATCCACGGCAGCGGATTTTTTACGATGTTATAAATCGGCTGCAATTCAAGCTGCATCAGGCGGCGGTCGGCGATATAGCGGATATAATCCTTCACCTCCTTGGAAGTCAGGCCCTGGATCGAGCCTTCGATATTGAAAGCGAGGTCGATGAACGCATCCTCATGATTCACGATGGTGGAGCAGGCCACAACCAACTCGCGCT
>CAZXYG010000075.1:0-4906 GCA_964644885.1 uncultured Rickettsiales bacterium | reverse complement strand
CAGATCGTCGTCCCAGATTTCCAGATTCTCGCGTACGAAAGTGCGGAATAATTTGATGATGGAATTGGTGTGCAGCGATTCATCGCGCGCCGACCACGTCACGATCTGCCCCATGCCTTTCATTTTACCGAAACGCTGAAAATTCATCAGGATGGCGAACGAGGCGAAGAGCTGCAGGCCTTCGGTAAAAGCGCCGAACACCGCGAGCGTTTTGGCGATGCTGCGCTTATTGGCCACGTTGAATTGATGCATGTAATCGTATTTATCTTTCATTTCCTTGTATTGCAGGAATTCCTGATAGGTTGTTTCAGGCATGCCAAGCGTATCAATCAGGTGGGAATAAGCAGCGATGTGCACCGTTTCCATATTGGAGAACGCGGCCAGCATCATCTGCACCTCGGTGGGCTTGAACACGCGCGAGTAATGCCGCATGTAGCAGTTGTTGACCTCGATATCCGCTTGGGTGAAAAAGCGGAAAATTTGCGTCAGCAGGTATTTTTCGCTCACGGTAAGCGTCTTCTTCCAGTCCTTGACGTCGTCGGCCATCGGTACTTCCTCCGGCAGCCAGTGGATGCGCTGCTGCATCATCCAGGCTTCGTAGGCCCAGGGGTAGGCGAAGGGCTTATAGATCGGTTTAGAATCGAGAAGGGACATTTTTGATGCGCTAGATGCTGGGTTTCATAAAAACTACCCGCATTCCACCTCTCCTCTCAAGGAAGAGATGGAGTATGCGGCGCTTATTGGCATACTAAACATTCTTCGTATTTTGGCGCTTCCGCGGCGGCGGCCATAGGCTCCGGCGTGGCGCGTTCGGTATAATCGTTTTTCGGCTTGTAACCGGGCTTGAGCGGCATTTCGAGCTGCTCCGCCGCCGGAATGGAGGCATGCGCCTTCTCCGCCCGCTGCAACGAGGAGGAACGGCAGTAATAGAGGCTCTTCAGGCCTTTTTTCCAGGCGCTGAAATGGACTTCGTGCAAATAAGATTTATGCGCGTCGGCGGGCAGAAACACGTTGACAGACTGCGACTGGCAGATATAGGGCGTGCGGTCGGCGGCGTGCTCGATCACCCAGCGCTGGTCGATTTCCGGCGCGGTTTTGAAGACATCCTTCTCGTTCTGCGAAAGGAATTCGAGATGCTGCACCGAGCCTTCGCGCGTGGCGATCGAAGACCAGACGTCGTCGTTGTTCTGGCCTTTCTCATCCAGCAGGCGCGTGAGGTGCTTGTTACGCACGACGAACGACCCGCTCAGGGTTTTCTGCGTGAAGCTGTTGGCGGCATAGGGTTCGATGCCGGGCGAGGAATTGCCCGCAATGATGGAAATCGACGCCGTGGGCGCAATGGAAAGCTTGTTGGAAAAACGCTCCATGACGCCCGCTTCGGCGGCATCGGGGCAGGGTGCGCGTTCCTGCGCCAGATCCACGGAAGCTTCGTCCGCCTGCTCGCGAATATGCGCGAATATGCGTTTGTTCCATACCTTGGCCATCACCGATTCCATTGGGATGCTTTTCGACTGCAGGAATGAATGGAAACCCATCACGCCAAGGCCCACGCTGCGCTCGCGCATGGCGGAATAGGTAGCGCGATTCATGCCGGAGGGCGCCTTGTCGATGAAGTCCTGCAGAACGTTATCGAGAAAACGCAGCGTGTCGGTAATGAACAGCGGGTCTTTTTCCCACGCCTCGTATTCCTCCAGGTTAAGCGAAGAAAGGCAGCACACAGCGGTGCGGTCATTGCCGAGGTGATCCGTGCCCGTGGGCAGGGTAATCTCGCTGCACAAATTGGAGGTCTTGACCTCCAGGCCGAGTTTCTTGTGATGCGCCGGAATCGCGCGGTTGACGTTATCAATGAACAGCAGATACGGCTCGCCGGTTTCAATGCGGGCCATGAGTAGTTTGATCCACAATTCGCGCGCGTTGACCAGGGACACTACCACGGATTTATCCTTGGGGCTGCGCAGCTCCCAGGCGCGATCTTCCTCCACGGCGCGCATGAACGCATCCGGGATAACCACGCCGTGGTGGATGTTGAGCGCTTTGCGGTTGGGATCGCCGCCGGTAGGGCGGCGGATTTCGATGAATTCCTCGATCTCCGGATGATCGACCGGCAGATAGACGGCGGAACTGCCGCGCCGCAGCGAGCCTTGCGAGATGGCGAGCGTCAGCGAATCCTGCACGCGCATAAAAGGAATCACGCCGGAAGTCTTGCCGTTGCCGCGCACGGTTTCGCCGATGGAGCGCAAATTGCCCCAATAACTGCCGATGCCGCCGCCGCGCGAAGCCAGCCACACGTTCTCGTTCCACAAATTCACAATGCCGGTGAGGCTATCCTCGGTTTCGTTGAGGAAGCAGGAAATGGGAAGGCCGCGATCCGTGCCGCCGTTGCTTAATATCGGCGTGGCAGGCATGAACCACAGGTTGCTCATGTAATCATAAAGCCGCTGGGCATGCGCCTGGTCATCGGCGTAATAGCCCGCGACACGCGCGAAAATATCCTGATAGCTCTCGCCCGGAAGCAGGTAGCGGTCCTGCAGCACAGCGCGGCCGAAATCGGAAAGCTTTTCGTCCCTGGAATAATCCGTTTTTACCTCGAACATGGCATTTTTCTCCTCGTTGTCATTACATATGACGGCCAATGCATTACCTATATGCCTCACCACGTTCTCCTCTCACACTATTCATCACCGGCGACAGGTTTCAAGGTATCAACCACCCCTTGCGCTGTCCACCGAAAAAAAGAGTCAATGTATACATATTGTGTTTCCGTTGCATGAAAAACACAACATGTAGTGTTATGCGGGCGAGGCGGCTATCATTGCGCTCGCGCTGCCAACCCTGCCGGAAAGGCCGGGCATCCCACACCTCTCCATACAATACCCCGCAGGCCGAAAAGTAAAGGAGGATTTGCGCGCCTAAAGGTCAGGCTTAACCCAGCAGAGAAGCGAGGAGAAAATAGTTTTAGCATGCGGAGTGAAGGGACGGAGCATCGTTGGGATATGCAATGCAAAACAGGAGTAGATCAAGGAGTGAGAAAACAAAGAAATTTATGGAATAAAAAGGGGGAAAGGAGATGGGGATTAGCTTACTGCTTAATCGTCGATCTCGCTTTCCCAGTTAATAACAGGGAGTGTCAGCGCCTCTTATGAGGTGCTATTATTGAAGCGCTATGTTATTTAGCGCTATTCGTTAGCAGGAGAGGGGTTGGGTTTCCTCTTATGTAGCTCGATCACAAGACACCAACTGGCGCTTGTACAGGCACACGTAGGAAAGTTGGTGCCTTGTTCGTATGGAACGCGCGTTACTGAATTTTCTTCCATACTTACAAGTACCACGTTTCCCTCTCCCGGTGTTCTTGCGGATAGTGCAGAACACCTTACCATTAGTTTTCACCTCCTCTCGAGAGGTAAAAAGTAAAGCCAGCGCCGTTTTGTCGTCCTACGCCGGTGCTGGCAGTATGATCGCTCACTCCGTGAGATTAATCAACGCCGATGTTTCCTCACCCAATATGCAAACACCCCATATGGGGAGTACAAATCACTTCGATTTGTCCGCCCAATAATTGTAAATACTGGGCCTCTCGATTCACTCTGCCTCCAGGTTGTTTCGTAGCGGTCGTTGATATTTAACGCGTAATAAAACCTCCAACCCGACAAATCACATTGATCGGTGGTTGTATCAGCGTTGAAAATTCGTACCAACGCCTGGATCCTACCGCTTGAGAGTCTCCACGCCAACACCCCTTGTGCAAGGTCCGTGTATGTTCCCAGAAGTGTCTGGTGGGTTTCGCCTACCGTTAACGTAATTCCGCTAGTATGCGATGCTACCTTTTTTAACGTCGAAAAGCCACCCAGCGCTTTTTTGACAGTATCATCACCATTGGCGGCCAAGGTTTTTAAGTGCTCTGCAATTTGTTGATCCATCTCAATTGCAACCTCAACTGCCTCATTTGTTTGCGCTGCTGTTGTGTGTTCAGAGCAGCCGAAAAACAGATACCCCAGAAACGCCAATAAAATCAGCGCACCGAAGACGATCTGCTTTTTTGTCGGGTATTTCCCGATTTTGCTAACCATAAAACTCTCCTTTCTGAGAGCTAATGGTGATTTAATTCGCCGGACATGAAATGTTTTCACGCCGAATGAATAAGGTGTATATAAATTAAGGTGCCTTGCGGCACTCGAAAACCACCCAAAAAAAGCTGTGGCTAAGAAATAATGTGTTAATTCTATCAGAATGTAGTGAATAATTCGTTAACGAAATGCAATTTTCTTCATATTAGCCGCTGTTTGTGTATGACAAGGCAGCCATCCTTGCCCACCAGAAAAAATGATGCGCTCTCTTTACATCACCGGGGGATTCCGGTAAATAAGAAAACTCAATAATATATTGGAATAGTTGAGTTTTATTCACTTTCTTCCGACAATGCCTGCTTTGTCATTCCGTGGCGGCGGGCCGGGGCCGTTCGCCTTCGGCTTCCATGACGCCCTGAACCAGCGCGTATTCCTCCAGCGAAACCGGATATTCCTCGGCCCGGAATTCATGCAGCACGCGATTGATTTCGTGCAGGGAAACGCCGCTGATCCTGAGAATGGCGCTGCCCAGCGCCAGGCTCGATTCGAACGCCTCGGCGATGGCGATGGAGGCGCCGGCTTCTTTCAGCTCCTTGGCGTTCGCCCTATCGAGGGCGCGCGCGAGGATCGGCATGGCGGGATAGGACGTGCGGATGGCACGGATGGTGGCGGCGCATTCATGGCGCTCGCGCTGCGTGACCACGGCGGCGCGGGCGCGGTCCATGCCCACGGACTTCAGGATATCGAGATTGTCGGCGTTGCCGTAGAACACGGCGAAACCTTTTTTGCGCCCCACCCGCACTTTGCGCGGGTCTATGTCGAGCGCGATATAATTGATGCCT
>CAZXYG010000074.1:0-5641 GCA_964644885.1 uncultured Rickettsiales bacterium | reverse complement strand
CTCTGTAACCGCTCGGCAATGGAATTGCTCGGCATTGCGCCCGAGAGCATCAAGCACCAGCCCTTGCGGGAAATACTGCCGGAAATGGCCGAGCTGCTTGATCGCACCGCGCAAGCAAAAAAGAAAATGATTCAGAATCATCTCGTCATCACCCGTGAAAAAGGCAGATTGACCGTGCTTGCGCGCATCGTCACCGAAACCATTGCCGACGAGATCGAAGGCTACGTCGTGACCTTCGACGATATCACGGAACTGGAAGTGGCGCAGCGCCGCGCGGCCTGGGCCGACGTGGCGCGGCGCATCGCGCATGAGATCAAGAACCCGCTCACGCCCATCCATCTCGCCGCGGAACGGCTGCGCAGCAAATATAGCAAAGACATCATATCCGACCGCGAAAATTTCCACAAATACATCGGCACCATCATTCGCCATGTCGGAGAGATCGGCCGCATGGTTGAAGAATTCGTGCAATTCGCGCGCATGCCTTCTCCCACGTTGACGCAAACCGATCTCCGCACCGTGATAAATGAAACCCTATTCTCGCAGAAAGTGGCAAACCCTTCGCTGAAATACGAGATCAGCCTGCCGCAGGAAAATATCCGGATCCATGCCGACGCCGGACAGCTTTCACAAGCGTTCACCAATATTCTGAAAAACGCCGCCGAAGCTCTTTTGGAACAGAAAAAACCTTCAAAAAAAGGCCGCATACGGGTGCGTCTTGCCGCCACGGACGTTCATGCCGCTCTTACGGTTGAAGATAATGGCCCTGGATTCCAGGAAAATTTGATCGATACCATTACCGAACCCTACGTCACGTCGCGAGAAAAAGGCACCGGACTCGGGCTTGCAATAGTACGCAAGATTGTCACCGATCATGGCGGCACTCTGAATGTGACTAATATCACCTCTCCGAAGGGAAAAATTATAGGCGCGAACGTGGCGGTTTTCCTACCTTTTGAAAAAAAGTGACATGGAATGAAAGAAAGAGGTTGCAGTCGAAAAATAAATGTTGCAATAATATCACAAAATAGTTAGGTCCACAGGATATAGTATTTGCCATGCCCCTCGATATACTAATTGTTGATGATGAAGCGGATATTCGGGACTTGCTCTCGGATACATTGAAGGATGAGGGATACGCGCCACGCCTCTCCCGGGACAGTGTTAGCGCCTTCGATGCCATCGCCCACCATATCCCCGACGCCATTCTGCTAGATATCTGGCTGGAAGACAGCGAACTGGACGGGCTAGGAATCCTGGAACTGGTCAAACAGCGCTATCCGGAGATTCCGGTTATCATGATGAGCGGCCACGGCAATATCGAAACCGCCGTCAATTCCATTCTCATGGGCGCCTATGATTATATCGAAAAGCCGTTTAAGTCAGAACGCCTGCTCATGGTGCTTAAGCGCGCCATCGAAACCGCCCGGCTCAAGCGCGAGAATCACTCGCTTAAGGCCAGGGTCACGACCCGCACTCAACTGGTGGGCAATAATCCCTCCATCGTGCAGTTGCGGCAGGCCATAGAGCGCGTGGCGCCGACCGGCAGCCGGATTTTCATCACAGGCTCGGCGGGTTCAGGCAAAGAAGTGCTGGCGCGGATTATTCATGAAAAATCCAAACGCGCCAACGGGTCTTTTGTTGTTTTAAGCGCCGCGACAATGACCTCGGAAATGGTGGATCAGGAATTGTTCGGCGTGGAGGATACAAGCGTAATCGGCGGCTTGCCGAAGAAGATCGGCGTGTTCGAGCGCGCCAATAACGGCACGCTGTTCGTGGACGAAATCACCGATATTCCCGCAAACGTGCAGGGTAAGTTCGTGCGCGTGCTGCAGGATAAGAAGCTTACGCGCATTGGCGGTAACCGCCCCATCGAAGTGAATGTGCGCGTCATCGCGGCAACCAACCGCGAAGTTGGTGAAGCCATCGGCAGGGGACACTTGCGCGAGGATCTCTATTACCGCCTCAATGTGGTGCCTCTTAAATCGCCGCCACTCAAAGACCGCAGGGAAGATATCCCCTTGCTTAGCGACTATTTCCTCAAATACTTCGCCGAGCAGAACGGCCACCCCGTGCGTAAGCTCAGCGAAGATGCCTTGGCCGCCATGCAGGCTTACGACTGGCCGGGCAACGTCCGCCAGCTCCGCAATACCATCGAATGGCTGTTAATCATGGCACCTATCAGCAGCGAGCCCATCAACGCCACCATGTTGCCCAAGGAGGTTTTTTCCTCCGGCCCTTCAAATCTCACGCCGCAAATTAATCCGGATATTATGTCCATCCCGCTCCGCGAGGCGCGGGAAATTTTCGAGCGGCAATATTTGACGGCCCAAATCGGGCGTTTCGGCGGCAACATTTCACGTACCTCCGCTTTCATAGGCATGGAACGATCCGCATTACACCGCAAGTTAAAATCGCTGCAGATCAAGACGGAAAAGGTCGGCGCATAGCCACGCTATGAAAGTGATTATATGCGGGGCGGGACAAGTTGGAACGGGCATAGCCCGCCAGCTTGTCAGCGAAGAGCATGACGTTACCGTTATTGATGATTCCCCCGACCTCATCAAAAAAATCAACGAAACCATGGAGGTGGCGACGATCAACAGCTTTCCTTCGCATCCCCATGTGCTGGAACAAGCGGGCGCGGCGAATGCGGATATGATTATCGCAGTCATGCTCTCGGATGAGGTCAATATGGTGATTTGTCAAGTAGCGCACGCGCTGTTCAAGGTGCCTACCAAGATCGCCCGCATCCGCAACCAAAGCTATCTTTTGCCCATCTGGAAGGATCTTTACCGCAAGGAACACCTGGCTATCGATACCATCATCTCGCCCGAAAAAGAAGTTGCCAGAACTGTTTTAAACCGGCTCCATGCGCCCGGCGCAATTAATATGATCCCGCTGATAGAAGGCCGAATCAAGATGGTGGAAATACGCTGCATGGAAGAATGCTCCGCCCTCAACCATCCTATCGGTGACCTGCACCAGAAGGCTGCCGGCATCGCCATGAAGGTTATAGCAATCGAGCGCCGCAACGAGCTGATCATACCGGAGCCAGAGGAGACATTGAAAAAAGGAGACGGGGTGTTCGTAGTGGCTGATACCAATCATCTGCACAAAGTCATGGCCTTTTTCAATCACGAGGAAAAGGAAGCGCGCCGCGTCGTTATCTTCGGCGGCGGCAATATTGGGTTCAATTTAGCGCTCGCCATGGAGGCCGAGGATCAAGACGTGCACATCACGATCCTTGAGCTTTCGCCGCAACGCGCCGAGTATATCGCAAGCCACCTCAAGGAGGCCACGGTGCTGAACGGAAGTTCACTCGACAAGCAGATCCTCGATGAGGCAGGCATCGCGCAGGCCGAAACCGCGCTCGGCGTCACCAACGACGACGAGGTCAACATCTTTTCCTGCCTGCTGGCCAAACAATATGGCTGCAAACGGGCAATCGCGCTGGTGAACAAATCCATCTCCTACGACTCGCTGATTTCCTCGTTGGGCGTTGACGCCACGGTCAATCCACGCGAAACCACAGTATCCAGCATTCTGCAGCATGTACGCAGGGGCAATGTGCGCGCCGCCCATTCCATTGCCGGCGGCCAGGCGGAGATTATCGAAACGCGGGCGCACAAGCTCTCCGCGCTTATCGGCAGGGACATCGATGAACTCGACCTGCCGAAAGGCGTGCTGGTCGGCGCCATCTACCGCAACGGCAAAACGCTTATACCGGATAACGATACAACCATTGCCGAAGACGATTCCATCGTTGTCGTGAGCAAGACCAATCAAGTGAAGAAGGTGGATAAGATTCTCTCGGCGCGTTTGGACTTCTTTTAGAGCGCGCCAATGCATATACGCCGTCCCAAAGCCATTCTGTTCGACTGGGATAATACTCTCGCCGATACGTGGCCGATCATCTTTCACGCGCTCACCCAAACGTTTCAAGAATTGGGGCATGAGCCGTGGAGCTTCGAGGATGTCAAATCCGGCCGGCGCGGCATACACCGCAGTCTGCGCGAATCCTTTCCCGATATTTTCGGCTCACAATGGAAACGGGCGCGCGACATTTATTACCGGCATTTCCTGGAGAACCATCTTAAGATGATCCAAAAATTGCCGGGTAGTGACGCAATCCTGAAAAGCATCTCGCGCAAAAATATCTATCTCGCGGTAGTCAGCAACAAGACCGGCCCTTATCTCCGCACCGAAGTCGACCATCTGGGCTGGAGTCATCACTTCATGCGAGTGGTAGGCGCCGCCGATGCCAAGGAAGATAAGCCTTCTCCGGAACCGGTGCACCTAGCGCTAAAAGGCAGCGGCATTACGCCGGATGGCGATGTCTGGCTGATCGGCGACAGCGAAACCGACTTGGAATGCGCTCAAAACGCTTCTATCACGCCTATCATCTACCGCAACATCGAGCTTTGGGAAAAAGTGAACGGAGGAAAAGCTTTGGAAAATCACGTTCTTCATGTAGCAGATCATCATGAATTATTGCATCTTATAAAGGATCTCTGAGGTGATAAGATTTTTTCTCGGTGTATTGAAGCGCATCGTTGCCTACTTTATTGTCGCGGTTCTTATAGTGGCCGCAGGATTTGCCTTCGGGCCTTCTTTCATTTCACAAGAAAGCTACAAGCAATTCCTTGCCGCAAAGGTCAACGAAGCAACGGGCAAAAATCTCGTGATACGGGGCGAGGTAAAAATATCCACCATCCCTCACATTAATATCGGCATTTCGGATGCCGTGCTGACCGACCCGGCAAGCGGCAAAAGCACTACCATTACCTCCTTCACCGCCATCGCCGGAATCGGATCGTTTCTTATGGGCAATGTGGATGCCACCGGCCATATCCGGTGGCAAGAGCAAACGCTCAACTATCACGCTTTCATTAGGCAATTCAACCGCCTCTTTGTCTGGCAGCCTGCTCCGGTCATTTTCCGCCTAGATCATGCGCCCTATACGCTTGAAATAGAGGGCATGCTCCAAACTTCCAGTAATTTCCGGCGGCTCGCGCTGGCGGAAGCCATATTCACATTGAACGGCATGCGCGGCCGGGCGGGGATGGTTGTGAACATGGAGGAAAATGTACCTACAATAAGTGCTAAAATGGGCTTTGAGACGCTGGATATCGACGCTTTGCAGTCATTGATCGGCGCGCCTCTATATGCCAGCGCGCCGGGCGCGAAAACGCCGCCTGCCGTTGATCTAAAGGCAAAATGGAGTACGGAGCCGTTACCGTTGCTTGCCGCCATCCCGGCGCTTAATGCGGATATAGGCATCCGGGTAGAACACCTCACGTATCAGAAGCAGCCGACAGGGCAAGGAGTAAATATCGGCATTCTTATGCAAGATAAGCAAACCAATCTCAGCCTGAATGCCGATACGCTATTTAACGGACCTGCCCGTTGCATTCTTTCGCTCGATCGCTCGGGCAAACAACCCGCGCTCGCTTCCGAACTGGAGCTTGCTAATACGGATATAGGCGCCTTGCTGCACACCGGCTGGAACATCGACTGGTTGGAAGGCGTTGGCAATGCCTCGCTCATACTTGAAAGCAAGGGTAGCAGCCTTCAAGATATACTAAACGCCCTCGCGGGCAGAGGCACCCTGCATATGGAAGCCGGCAAGATTAAAAAT
>CAZXYG010000073.1:5069-5881 GCA_964644885.1 uncultured Rickettsiales bacterium | reverse complement strand
CTGCAAAGGCATTCAGGAAACGCCTACTAACAAGTGCGTCTTTCTACGAAAACAATAAACTGAATAGAGAAAATAGGACAATAAAATCGGATGAAACAAAAGCTCTCAAAGAGTTATATGCACGTTTTAGCGGCCTAAAGGATCAATTGGATAATCTTTGGGCACTCGGATTTAGTGGAGACAGATTAGTGCAGGGAATAAGCGCTTTTCTAAGGTCTGAAAGAGGTAGTGAAATTCTTAAGAATCCGCTTAAAAACAAGGCTGTAGAATCTGTTGTAGACGTTTATGAGATAAAATTTAATGCTTATGCTTTAAGCGCAATTATTGAAACTACAGAAGAAGGGTTGAAAGAAGCCATCAGTATTAAACTGGCTAATGAAGGTGGCCCAAAAGGAATTGAACTTGAAGCGTGGGTTAGTGAGATTGGACAGTTTTGGGAACAATATTCGTCAGTTAAATATACCGCAGGAAAGTATTATAAAGAGGCTAAAGGGCATCCACACCATACACTTTCAGTCTTAGAGAGACTAATTGTACCACTTGATTCTAGGGTGATAAATCAAAACCTAGCTACAGCACTCCGCAAATATTCTAAAGGCAACAAACGGGTTGCATAATTTTTTTGGTTTTTGCAAAAATCTTTGCGGCCAAGAAGCTTTGGCACTTCCCAATTAATCAGCAATAATTTTCCTCAGTAAATAAGAAGCTACGAGGTTTATTATGCAATTATTAACACCAACGGAAGTTGCAGCGCTTCTTTGTGTGGACGTTGCGACACTTGCCTGTTGGCGTTGCACCAAGCGCTATGACCT
>CAZXYG010000073.1:0-5059 GCA_964644885.1 uncultured Rickettsiales bacterium | reverse complement strand
TGTGAAAACCGGGCGACTAGTGAGATACCGCGCACAGGATGTAGAGCGGTTCATAAACTCCAATCTCAAGGAGATGCACCATGCCCGGGTTAACTGAAGTACCGGAACAACGCGCCTATATGGATGCGCTAATGACCGAGCAGGAAGCAGCGTGCTTCTTGAATATGCCAGAAAATCATTTGGAACACTTGAGATTGCGGCATAAAGCACCACGTCATCAAGAATCGCCGGATCAATCCGTTATGTATCGGCGTGGCGATTTGTTTTGCTGGTACAGGGAAAATCACCCCAAGCAAAGAAAGCGAAGGAAATAGTAGTTTTGCCTCTATGGGGCTGGCTGCACCATAGAGGATTTTGAGGGCGGGCCACACCCGCGGGCGGGGTTGATTTCAACCCCGCCCTTAAAACCAAAGCAGCCCCTGCGCGGAGCGCGTCAAAAACAAGAAACAACCCAACTTTCAATGAAAGGTTATCACTATGTCTAATATAAAACAGCCCCCATTATTTAATATTAAGCCGGAAACGGTGATAGGGAACATTGAAGGAGTTTGCGGCCATTTTAAAAATTACGGTCTGACGACAGAAATGTATCTTAAAGCAGCCTTGAAAAGGCCACCTTTGTTTTCAGCAAAGCCGAAAACAATAATCGGGAAAATCGACAAAACATACAGTCACTTTAAAAATGATGGTCTGACGATTGAGGCATATTTGAAAGCCGCAATAAAATGGCCGACGCTATTCACTCAACTACCTGAAACCACAGCAAATCACATAAATTTGGCGTATTTCTTGTATGAAAAGGGTTTTCTAGGCGATCTTGAACCCAAAACACTATTAGACAAAAACGTCAAAAGAGATACAAAACGCGTTATTGATTTTCTTCTCAAATATCCAGGCTTTCTCTCCCTTTCAGATAAAAACTACATATTAAGGGCTGTCCATACCGTTGTTACGGGAATGCAACATTCGCCTGTTCGATTCTTTTCAAAGCGGAATAATGAAATGAATATAAACTTGCGGGAGGCTCTTTGGTCCGAGGAAACAAATGCAAACAAGGAAACACAAACATATCATATTAGCTCAAAGAAATATAAAGACCTCGATATTCCTATTCCGAAAGTCTGCTTTCCAGGCGGCGCAGAGAATCTTTCTAGAGAAAAGCAGCATCGGATCATGGGGCCACACAGCAGAAATCTTCTTCTAAGGGCATTGATAAGAGAAGGAATGATTAAAGGAAAACTGGAAGATGGGCGGGATATGTTCTGACGCCGCGCTGGTAGCACTGTAGTAGCACTACAATAGTTATTCAATAATAGAATACTTTATAACATACTGACTTATATGGTCGGGGCGACTGGATTCGAACCAGCGACCTCCTGGTCCCGAACCAGGCGCGCTACCAGGCTGCGCTACGCCCCGACAGAGGGCTGTTTATAGTAGGGTCACGGGGCGGGGGTCAAGCGGTATCAGGGGCTTGGGCGTATCTTCGCATGTGCGTCAGGAGAAAAAGGCCTTGTCCTCTGATCTCCGGTCCCTGCATTCTACGTGGCGACGTTATCAATCAATCGCGTTTTCCCCAATCGCGCCGCAACGAATAACCGCGCGGGACGGAGAAGGGGCAAGGATGCTTGCGCCAGCGTTTCTGCATCGCGCAGTTCGAGATATTCCACCTGGAAACCGGCATGCTCCAGTTCCTTGCGCGAGGTGGCGAGCATGGAGGTGAGATCGGTTTCTCCGTTCCCGATAGCATGCGCAATGGAAACAAGCGTGCGGTAGAGCAGAGGCGCTTTGCGCCGTTCCTCCGCGCTTAAATACGCATTGCGCGAGGAGAGGGCGAGGCCGTCCGGCTCGCGCACCGTGGGCACGCCGACGATTTTTATGCTGATGCGATGCGTTTTTGTCAGAAGGCGAATCATGTGGAGCTGCTGATAATCCTTCTCGCCGAATACGGCAACGTCCGGTTGCACGGCGGCCAACAGCCGCTTTACCACCGTCGCTACACCGTCGAAATGGCCGGGGCGCGAAACGCCGCACAACACATCCATCCGGCCTGGAGCTTTGACATTTGCGTGCGCGCCGTGAGGATACAGATCCGCCATATGTGGCAGCCACACGCTATCCACGCCAGATTTTCGGAGTTTTTCAAGGTCCTCGCTCTCCGTGCGCGGATAGGCGGCAAAGTCCTCGTTGGGGCTAAACTGCGTGGGGTTGACGAAGATGCTCACCACCACGGCTTCCGCATGCGCCCGCGCTTCTTCCACCAGCGCCAGATGGCCGGAATGCAACGCGCCCATGGTGGGCGCCAACGCAATCCGCTTGCCTTGTGCGCGCAAAGCTTTTATAGCCTCGCGCAGTTCCCTGGTATTACGAGCAATAATCATGATCCATGTCTAAGGCGATGCCAGCCCAAAGAAAAGCGGAAAATACCCTGATCGCGGCTTATGATGCGCTGGCGAAGGCCGGCCATCTTCAAGACGATCACGCACAGCGCGCGGTGCTTAAGGAGATGGCTGCGCTCTGCGATGTGCTGGAGCGCAGGAAACGCCGGCGCATTTTACCGGGTCACACAGGGGAAGCGCCCGGCGGTTTCTATCTGCATGGCAGCGTAGGTACGGGCAAAAGCATGCTGATGGATTTGTTTCATGCGCATCTGCGCGTAACGGCCAAGCGTCGCGAGCACTTTCACGCATTCATGCTGGATATTCACGCGCGGTTAGATGGGTTGCGCCGAGCGGGGGAGAGCGATCCCATCGTCCACGCGGCGAAGGCGATAGCCCGTGAAACCCCGGTGCTATGTTTGGATGAACTCCAGGTAACGGATATTGCCGATGCGATGATTCTGGGGCGGCTGTTCGGCGCGCTGTTTAAAGAAGGCATAACGCTTATCGCCACATCGAACCGCGCGCCGGAGGAGTTGTATAAAGACGGGCTGCAGCGTGACCGTTTTTTGCCTTTCATCGCGATGCTGAAAACCCGCATGCGCGTCATGGCGCTGAACGGCGGCCGCGATTACCGGCTGGAGCTGGCGCGGCATCTTGCGACGCTTTATTTCACGCCGCTCGGGAAAAAGGCCGACCGGTTTTTAAAGGATACCTTTGCTTCACTCACCCATGCCGCGCGTCCCGTGCCGCGCACATTGAATGCGCAGGGCCGCACGCTGACAATCGAAAAAACCCATGGCGGCGTCGCCTGGGCGAGTTTTAGGGAATTGTGCGAGGCGGCGCTCGGGCCCGCCGACTATCTTGAAATCGCGCGTGGTTTCAGCGTGTTGCTGTTTTCGGATATTCCCCGCATGGGGGCGGAGCAGCGCAATGAGGCATGGCGGCTGGTGACGCTGGTTGACGCGCTCTATGAACATGGGGTAATGCTGATTTGCACGGCGGAGACTGAGCCGGCGGCGCTCTATACCGGAGGGGACGGCAGCTTCGAGTTTGCGCGCACGATCTCGCGGCTGCGCGAGATGCAATCCGATTCCTACGTTCATCGGGAGCACAAAGGATGAAGACGGAAGGCAGAGAACAAAAAGCGGAAGACAGAAGACATTATTCTCAGGTTTCTGCCTTCTGCCTTCTGTCCTGTGTCTTCTGGTTTCTGACTCCTGCCTCCGCTCATGCCCTCGCTTACATCGTGATCATGGATCCGGGCTTCGTGACGCATGTATTGCTGACTGTGCCGCTTGCGGCGGCGTTAGGCATCGCGCTGCTGGAGACGGCCCTATTCAGGCCCTTGCGGAAACAGCGCGGAAGCGTTGCTTTATTCGGCGCGTTATTCATGGGCGCAGCGATAGGCATGGCGTGGGCGGCATTACTATTCGTGGCGGTATTTTTTCTTGTCAGCGAGCCGCTCACGCGGGGGCCGGAATGGCTCTCCTGGGCGGCATATTGGTATTTCGCCGGCATCCATGCCTACCTCCTGGTTTTGGCCATGCGCTGGACCGCGCGTACCTTGGTGAAGGGTCTTGACCTGACTTTGGTGCGCAGGCGTTTGTGGATTGCTAGCGCGCTTGGTTGTCTTGCCTTGTATCTTTTTCTTTACCTCGATCTGTTTTACGGTGCATGAGGCTTATACTTGCGGAGCCGAGGGGGTTTTGTGCCGGGGTCGAGCGCGCCATCGCCATCGTCGAGCGCGCACTTGCTCTTTACGGCGCTCCGGTCTATGTGCGGCATGAAATTGTGCATAATCGCACCGTGGTAGAGGATTTGAAGCAAAAGGGCGCGGTATTCGTGGACGAGGTGAGCGATATTCCCGATGGCGCGATCACCGTGTTCAGCGCGCATGGTGTTTCCGAGAAGGTGGAAGGTGCTGCGCGGCTACGCCGCTTGCCGGTGATCGACGCCACCTGCCCGCTCGTCACCAAGGTACACAAGGAAGCGCAGCGCGCCGAGCGCGAGGGCAGAAAGATTATCCTCATCGGCCATGCGGGGCACCCGGAGGTGGAAGGCACTTCGGGGCGTGTAAAACAGGAGGTGCTGCTGGTGTCGAGCGTGGCGGACGTGGCGACGCTGGCGGTGGACGATTCAGACACTCTTTCCTACGTGACGCAGACGACGCTTAGCGTTGACGACACACGGGAAATCATCGCGGCGCTGAAAGCGCGGTTCCCTTCTATTATAGGGCCGGAATTGCGTGACATCTGCTACGCTACGCAGAACCGCCAGGACGCGGTGCGCCAAATCGCCGCGTGCGTGCAAGCGATGCTGGTGGTAGGCGCGGCCAACAGCTCCAACTCACGCCGCCTTCGCGATCTGGCCGAGGAAATGGGCGCGCGCGCCTATTTGATTTCAGGGCCGGAGGATATAAGGGAGGAGTGGTTCCAAAAGGAATCGCGAAGCGTAAATCGCGAACTGGTAACTACTGTAGGCCTTACCGCCGGAGCCAGTGCGCCGGAGGCTTTGGTTCAGGCCGTGATCGAACGCCTGCGGGTATTGTTTCCGGGGCTTCGGGTGGAAACCCACACTGCCACCACGGAGAACGTTGTTTTCAAGCTCCCGCCGGAGGTGCAGGAGAAGAAGCGGGGCTGGAGTTAAGGTTAAATGGTGTAACGCCAAGTCATTTTCTC
>CAZXYG010000072.1:5774-5980 GCA_964644885.1 uncultured Rickettsiales bacterium | reverse complement strand
TTTACTCAGAGACAATATGACCGCCTCGCTCTCCCGGTTGCAAGCCTATTACGGCGGGTATGACGCGGAGGCGCTGCTCAGCGCCATGATCCTCGATGAGTTCAAGGGGCGGGTTGCCTTGATTTCTTCCTTCGGCGCGGATTCGGCGCTGTTGATCGCGCTGGTGGCCGAGGTGAACCCCGCCACGCCCATTCTCTTTCTCGAAA
>CAZXYG010000072.1:0-5764 GCA_964644885.1 uncultured Rickettsiales bacterium | reverse complement strand
CATCGAATTGTTCGCCGACGGGATTTTTCGCATCAATCCGCTAGCAACCTGGGATAAGGCGCGCATCAAAGAAGAATTCAAGCAGCGCGGATTGCCGCAGCATCCGCTGGTGGCGGAAGGCTATCCCTCCATCGGCTGCGAGCCGTGCACCGAGGCGGTGCGCCCCGGTGAAGATGAGCGCTCGGGGAGATGGGCGCATACGGTGGATATGCTGGGCGTGAAGAAAGAGGAATGCGGGATACACATGCAGCAAGGCCGGGTGTTGCAGACGGATTGGAATGTTTAGGAGTCGTTGGTCAATGGCCATTAGTCGTTGGGAGGTTTTATGATTGATAAAAACAGCAGGTTTGAGAACCTGGATGTATGGCAGCGTTCTATTGTGTTATGTAAAGGTATTTACAAGATTACTAATAACTTTCCTTCAGAAGAAAAATTTGGGCTTACGGCTCAAATAAGGCGCGCCGCCGTTTCTATCCCATCCAACGTAGCTGAAGGCAGCTCAAGGGACAGCGACAAGGATTTTTCCCGTTTTCTCAATATAGCAATAGGTTCCGCAGCGGAACTGAAAACGCAGATCATTCTTGCGCACGAGTTAGAGTTTATGACTCAGGCACAGAAAAATGAATTGATAAATCAATTACATATAATCAGCAAAATGCTCTATGCCCTAAAGCGCAGTTTGAAGGTGCAACCAACGGCTAATGACCAACGACTAAAGGCTGCCACATGAATCACTTGGATAAATTAGAAGCCCAGTCCATCTTCATTTTCCGCGAGGCGTTCAACCGCATCAGCCGCATGGCGATGCTGTGGAGCTTCGGCAAGGACAGCAACGTGATGATCCATCTGGCGCGCAAGGCGTTCTTCGGGCGCGTGCCGTTCCCGCTGATCCATGTGGATACGGAACTGGAAATGGATGAGGTCTATGCGTTCCGTGACAAATACGTCAAGGAATGGGAGATCAATTTTATCTCCGAAATCTGCCCGCCCATCGAGGAAACCGACGATTCATTGCCGTGGGCGGCGCGGGTGGCGGCGCGCAAGACGCTGGGTTTGAAGAATATCATCAAAAAGCACCAGTTCGACGGCATCGTGGCGGGTATCCGCCGAGATGAGGAAGGCACGCGCGCCAAGGAGCGTTATTTCAGCCCGCGCAACCAGGAAAGCCAGTGGGACGTGACCGACCAGCCGCCGGAATTCTGGGATCAGTTTATGACCGATTTTGCGCCCGGCACGCACGTGCGCATTCATCCGCTGCTGCACTGGACGGAATTCGACGTGTGGAACTACATCAAGCACGAGAACATTCCCGTGGTGCCGCTTTATTTCGCCAGGAAATACGGGAAGTTCGAGGGCCGCGATTTCGGCGGCAAGATGATGCGCTTCCGTTCGCTGGGCGAAAAGGGCATCACCTGGCCGCTGGAAAGCGCCGCCGCCACCATCGATGAAATCATCGAGGAACTGCGCACCACCAAAATCCCCGAACGCTCCGGCAGGCCGATGGGGGCCGATGAGGATGAATCGTCGTTTGAGCGGCTGCGGCAGGATGGGTATATGTGATGCTCCAACTTTACATCATAGCCGGGCCGAACGGCGCGGGAAAAACCACGGCGGCGAAGGTGCTGCTGCCGGAGTTTCTCGGCTGCTGCGAATTTGTGAACGCGGATGAGGTGGCGCGGGGGCTTTCGCCGCTCAACCCTTCGTCCGTGGACATACAGGCGGGAAAGCTGATGCTGAAGCGCATCAAGGAACTGGCGGGAGGGAAAGTAGATTTCGCGTTCGAAACCACGCTGGCCTCGCGCATGTTTGCGCGCCTGATCCCGGGATGGAAGAAGAGCGGCTATCGTGTTCGCCTTATTTATCTCTGGGTGGAATCCGTTGAGTTGGCTATGGCGAGAATAGCTAAAAGAGTAGCGCAGGGCGGCCATAACATTGAGGATGAAGTTGTCACGCGCCGTTATCACGCGGGGCTGAAGAATCTGTTCAAGCTTTATCTGCCGCTGGTTGATAATTGCCGTATTTACGACAATTCCTGGGCCAAGCCCAGGTTGATCGCGGAGATAGAGAAAGGCAACATGGCGATTCATCAGCAAACTATTTGGAAAAAGGTGCAATCCTATGGACAAAAATGAGAAGGAACTCACGCGCCGCATCACGGCGGGGATACAGGAGGCGGTGCGCCGCGCTCTGCTGGAGGAGGAAATCCGCGCGCGCGTGGTGAAGGAGATGGAGAGGGAGAAAAGGAAAAAGAAGGATTCATAATACTCGGCGTCATCGCCCGAGTTTTGCGACTCGTCCGCTGAAGCTCGAAGAGCGAAGGCGGAAGCAAAACTATAGGGCGAACCACCTTATGGGTGCACCGCAGTAATGGGTGGCCCTATAGTTCAACTGCGTCGAACTCGGGCCATGACGCCGGGATTAAAGAAGCATATGCGATATGAGGAATAACAGAATGAAAACAAAACTAGCCACTAGCCACCAGCCACTAGCTGCCGCCCAGCGCGAGCAGCTCAAAATCGTCATCGTGGGGCATGTGGATCACGGAAAATCCACGCTGATCGGGCGGCTGTTCTACGATACCGGCAGCCTGCCGGAGGGGAAATACGAGCAGATCAAGGCCGGTTCGGAGCGGCGGGGGATGCCGTTCGAGTGGGGATTCCTGCTCGATGCGCTCCAGGCCGAACGCGACCAGGGCATCACCATCGATACCACGCAAATCTGGTTCAAGACGGAAAAGCGCGATTACTGCATTATCGACGCTCCGGGGCACAAGGAATTCCTCAAGAACATGATTTCCGGCGCGGCCAGCAGCGAAGCGGCGGTGCTGGTGATCGACGCCAAGGAAGGCGTGCGCGAGCAATCGCGCAAGCACGGCTATCTGCTGCATCTGCTGGGCGTTTCGCAGGTGGCGGTGGCGGTCAACAAGATGGATATGGTGGATTATTCCGAAGCGCGCTTCCGCGAAATCGAGCGCGAATACCGGGCCTATCTCAAGAGCATCGGCGTCACCCCTACTTATATTATTCCTCTTTCTGCAAGAGAGGGCGATTGCATAGCACCCAGAACCCAGAACCCAGCATCCAATAATATGCCCTGGTACTCCGGCCCTACCATAGTCGAGGCGCTGGATCACTTCAAGCCGCGCCCGCAATTAGTAGAACTGCCGCTGCGCCTGCCGGTGCAGGACGTTTATAAATTCGACGAGCGGCGCATCATCGCGGGGCGCATCGAGAGCGGAACCATCAAGGTGGGAGACACGCTGGTATTCTCACCTTCCAACAAGACCGCACGGGTAGCAAGCCTGGAATGGTGGCCGCAGCATAAGGGCAACGAAGCGCGGGCGGGCATGTCCGTGGGCATCACGCTGGACGAGCAGATTTTTGTCGAGCGCGGCAACGTTATCAGCCACGCGCAGGACGCGCCCATGCTCACCAACGTGTTCCGCGGCAAGATATTCTGGCTGGGCAAAAAACCGCTTGCCCAGGGCAGCCGCTATAAGATTAAGATCAACACCAGCATATACAATACCGAAGTCAAGAAAATCGAGCAGGTGGTGGATACCGAAAGCCTCACGCATGCGGTAGCCACCAAGGTGGAGAAGAACGCCGTGGCTGAAGTTTTGTTCCGTGTGCGCGGCGTGGCCTCAATTGATCCCTATGCCGTGCATTCACTCACCGGGCGGTTCGTGATCGTGGATGGATACGATGTGGCGGGCGGCGGCATCATCGACATGGAAGGCTTCCCCGACCAGCGCCCCAAAGCTAAGGTCAAATCTACCAACATTCATCCCTATGACTTTCAAATTCGCCCGGAGCACCGAGCCTTGCACAACGGACATCTCGGCGGCGTGCTGTGGTTCAGCGGGCTTTCCGGATCGGGAAAATCCACACTGGCGAAGGAACTCCAGCGGCTTCTGTTTGAGAAAGGTTTCCAAGTTTATGTGCTGGATGGCGACAATATCCGCCACGGCCTCAACGCCGATCTCGACTTTTCCCCCGGAGGACGCTCGGAAAACATACGGCGCGTGGGCGAAGTGGCCGGATTGTTCTCGGATGCGGGCGTTATCGTCATTTCAGCGTTCATCTCGCCCTATAAAAGCGACCGCGATCGCGCACGGGTTTCCGGCGGCAAGAATTTTCACACCGTTTATATCAAAGCCGACCTAAAAACATGTGAAAAGCGCGACGTAAAAGGGTTGTACAAGAAGGCGCGCACGGGAGAAATCAAGGACTTTACCGGCATCTCGGCGCCGTTCGAGGAACCTGAAAACCCGGATCTGACGCTCAATACCGCCACGCAGAATATCGAGGAATCCGTGGCGGTACTGATGGCGTATGTAGAAAAACACTTCGTCGAGCCGGTGCATCATTTGACCAAACGGGCCGGAGATGACGCGGGAGCGGATATATAATTTAACGGGCATCGTCCCCCGAGTTTTGCGGAGTAAAACTATAGGGGAAACATTTTTATGGATGACCCTATAATCGCGGCGCGATTCGGGCCATGACGCCGGGGTATATGAGTAGGATGGGAGAAAATACGTTGAAGCTGGATTTTGACACAAAATTTAAAGACCTCTACTCTCGCGCAGGGCTTGTGCGTTTGGATGCGGCGCTTCTTGATTATCTCAAGGAAGCCGATGCCGTGTCGCACCAAAAGCTCCTCTCCGTGCGGTCGGGGAAGGATGCGCTGTTACCCAAGGAAGAGTCTGAATTATTGATTGCCGTCGCGCCGCATCTGGAAGATTTCATCACTAAACTGTTCGGCATCGAAACCGAAATGCAGGCACTCAGGACACAACATCACGCGCTGGCGGATATTTACACCTGTAAGCGGCAATTCGTGCAGCGCCGCCTGGTAAAATATTGCAAGCCGGAAGAAGGCGCAACGTTGGACGGCAAAGCAGCCGCGAAGGAACTCGAAAAACTCTTTGACGAGAAGCTCACCGAGCTTTCCTACGCCAGGCACGTCACACCCTGGCTGGATAAACCGGAACATGAGGAAAAGCTTGCGCTGGCGGCGCGTTACGCTTCCTGGGCGGTCTACAGCGATGAGGGAAAAGAGACGCACCAGCACGACGTGCTGTTCAAAATCCCCCGTAAGCTCGATTTGGAAAATCTCGTCGCGCTGGAAACCGGAGAAATCGCAGGATTAAATCAGAAGCACCTCAGCAATCATCATCTCCGCCGCCGCGAGGGGTTCCATCTTACCGACACTGGCGGCACTCTGAAGCAAGCCCTGGATGATGCCAACTATTGCATTTACTGCCATAACCAGAGCAAGGATTCCTGCTCCAAAGGACTAAAAGAGAAGCCGGACGAAAGCGGCAAGACGCCGTTCAAGACCAACAGCTTGCAGAATAAACTGGCCGGCTGCCCGCTGGAGGAAAAAATTTCCGAGATGAATCTGCTGAAGTCGCAGGGCAACCCGCTCGGCGCTCTGGCGGTGGTGGCGGTGGACAACCCGTTGTGCGCCGCGACAGGCCACCGCATCTGCAACGATTGCATGAAATCCTGCATCTACCAGAAACAGGATCCGGTGAACGTGCCGCTGGTCGAGACGCATGTGTTGCGCGATGTTCTGAACCTGCCGTATGGTTTCGAGATTTATTCGTTATTCACGCGCTGGAACCCGCTCAATCTGGCGCGCCCGTTGCCCAAGGCGGAGAGCGGCTATAAGGTGCTGGTGGCGGGGCTTGGCCCGGCGGGGTATACGCTCGCGCACCATCTGCTCAATGACGGCCACACGGTGGTCGGCATCGATG
>CAZXYG010000071.1:5617-6098 GCA_964644885.1 uncultured Rickettsiales bacterium | reverse complement strand
ACCGGAACGTTTTAAAACCAACCCTGCCCATCACAAAGTGGGGCTAAACAGCTAGGATCTCCGTTTTTTCTGCAGCTTGCCGTTTTTGTTTTGAGCCATGCGCCGCGCCAGCGTTATAAGAGCGGAGACGTTCTCCGATATTTTTTTATCCCGCCGCGTTACAAAGCCGTAGCTCACCGACGGAAACAGGTGTGCAAGCGATGTTCCCATCAGCGTATCGTTCTCGCCGATAATCACATCGGAAGAAATACTGATAACCAGTCCGGCTTCAATATATTTCCGCGTCGTTTCCCAGTTGACGAAGCCGATGCGTTGTCTCTTGCTGATCTTATGTTGCGGGAAGATGTCGTATAAGTTCGGAATAACGCGCAAATCTTCGGCCGGAAGCGTCAGCTCGTATTTGCTGATTTCGGCGACGCTGAGATTTTTTCTTCCCGCCAGCGGATGGTCTGGCCGCGTGATAAGCGCCGCTTCGTAATAA
>CAZXYG010000071.1:0-5607 GCA_964644885.1 uncultured Rickettsiales bacterium | reverse complement strand
GGGCGTATATTCGAACTCCGGCGGGAAGGGAAGATGCTCACGTTTTGGCAGCACGGCCACTTCCGTTTCTCCGTTCAGGAGCTTTCGCAGCGCCTCGTGGTGTTCGGCGTAATGAATAACGACAAAAAGATCGGGAAGCTCAGCCAGATATTGCTTCATGATGTTCGGCAAAACGAAATTGAGCGTCGTGCTGTTAGCGGAAAGTTGAAGTTCCGTCCTGCGGCTGGTGGCGAGTTTCTGATGAAAAGCCTCATGGATGGCATCAACGCCATCGATATAGGGAAGCGCGGCGTCCAGCAATGCTTCGCCTTCGCGTGTGAGCTTTATATGCGGACCGTTGCGGGTAAACAGAACAACCCCGAGATCCGCCTCCAGGCTTTTGACCTGCAGTGAAACAGTCGCCTGAGAAAGCCCCATGAATCTGCCGGCTTTTGTCATGTTGCCAAACTGCGCCGCATAACAAAACCCGCGCAATTGCTGTAGCCTATTGGTCTTATAATAGAATTGGTTAAATTATATGGCATGCGCTTTACGCAATATGTCAACAGGCCTACACAGCGATTTGTAACTGAATTACGTTCGCTTATCGCGGAAAGGACGGATGCGGGAAGGGGAGGCGTTGGTGATGAAAAAATCACAAATACATTGTGGGAGTTAGAGGCGCTGTGTGAAACACTGCCTGCCATTCTGCAGCACGTCGCAGATCTGACCTCTAGGCTAAACAGAGCGGGCACTTATCCAGAGCAGATCGAATTATTGCAACTGGCAACAATTGTCCGCTCTGCTTCCACATACGCCACTATTCCCGATGTCGTAGCAAGGCTGGAGGCTATTGGAGATTATAAAAATGCTCGTATTCTTGCTAAAAATCTTAGGGACGAAGCAGGAGGCGAACAACTTTCCCATCCTGAACTGTTGTTAAAAAGTTTTAAAACGGTTGGCAAGGCAACGGATGTGCGCTACCTCACGCCCGCCAGTTTTCAGATCATTCTTGCCGCGATAAATGAAGAATCAGGCATCCACAAGAAACAGATTGCAGCCGTGCAACTGGAGCATTCTCCCGCCTGGTCTGTTCAACTACCATCATGCCATCAAGAAGAACGTCTTGGAAACTAGGCATAATATACACGCATTGCTGGGGTGTCTTACGGAACTGGCCATCAGAGAAGCCAGCTCGGCAAAACCTTCCTATATAGAAGCGTGGGGCAAGCTTATTCTATCTTTGCCGCTGCCACAAAGTGATAGAAAAGACGCCATGGAGTGGGTGGATGCGCATAACGATGCACATGTAGGTAAAAAACTCGGCTGGCCAGGGGAAGCTGAAGACAATCATGCCAGAGATGCATTGAAAATAATGAAGCAATATCTTTTGGAAGCAAGACAGAATGATTTCATAGCGGCACTAAAGCTTGTAACTACAACGTCAAGAGCGCGCCTGGAATACTGGAATTTGGTAGTGGAACAGTCCCAGGCGATTGCAAAAATTCAAAAAGCTGAAGGAATAGAACCCATTCGTCTAACCAACATAAGAGCTTCTCAGCATCAGCATGCAATGTCACCGTAGAGAACGTTATCTGCGCGCAGATCTTGTAACAATTTGTAACATCGTTTGTTTTGCTGCATTGCGGTGCGTCTGGTATTTTCGCGGCATGACCATACCTTACCAGCATACGGTGGCCAATCGCGTTAATTGCAGCGGCGTCGGCCTGCATACCGGCGAGCGGGTTTCGCTTGCTCTTCTGCCCGCGCCTGAGGATACCGGCATCGTCTTCTGCCGCAAGGATATCCGCGCGGAAAAATCCTTGATCCCGGCCAGTTACCGCAACGTCACCAACACCCAGCTCGGCACCACGGTGTCCAACGAGGCGGGGGTTTCGGTGGCCACGATCGAGCATCTGATGGCAGCGTTCTGGGGCTGCAACGTCGATAACGCCATCGTCGAGGTGAGCGGGCCGGAAGTGCCGATAATGGACGGCAGTTCGGAGCCGTTCGTATTCCTGATTGAATGCAGCGGGACGGAGAAACAGGCCCGGCCACGCCGCATCATCGAAGCGCTGAAGACCGTTGAAATTATTGAGGGCGATAAGCGCGCCGCCATTATGCCGGCCGATGATTTTTCCGTCAGCCTGGAGATTTCTTACGACAATTCCACTATCGCCAACCAGAGCGCGGTATTTCATTCCTCCGACGTTTCATTCAAAACCGACCTGTGCCGGGCGCGCACGTTCGGTTTCGAGCACGAAGTTTCCTGGATGCAGAAGCAGGGACTCGCACGCGGCGGCTCGCTGGATAATGCCGTGGTTGTCAGCGGCGATACGGTGCTCAACAAGGAAGGGCTGCGTTTCCGCAATGAATTCGTGCTGCACAAGGTATTGGACTGCATCGGCGATTTCTATCTGATCGGCGGGCTTCTCAAGGGCCATTTCAGCGGTTTCCGCTCCGGCCACGGGCTGAATAACCGCCTTCTGCGTAAATTCTTCGCCGACCGCGAAGCCTGGCGCGTCCTGCGCATCCCGGAAAGCATGCCGGTTTTCGCACCGGCGGCGGTGTGATGTAGAGATACGTTTCTTTCAGAGCTATTTTTTAGAAATTTCAGAAGCTGTTTTCGGAAAATTTCCACCTACTTTGGCAGCAAGTTGACTGAATTCCTTATTGAATCTAGGGGATGTCAATTGGTTATTTCTCTCTGCCAGCACATCCACAATATCCTTGAATTCTTTTAAAATCTCTCCAGCAAGAGTTTTGTTTGCGGTTTTAAGCAATGCCTCTAAGCGCATTATGGCGTCTTTTTCCGCCGGAGTGGTAAGTTTATCCTTGGCATAGGTAAGGGAAGCTTTTTCCGCCATTTCGTAAATTTGTTCAAAGGAAAGAGAGTATGCGTTTCCTTCTACAACAGCTTGAAAAGCGTTTTCTGGTTTTGTGATATAATTGACTGCCGCGGCTGCTATCTTATTGGCCGGACGAGGGCGTTGTTCAGCCTCTATCTTGAATAATGTTTTGGCAATCTCTGAGATATTGGCTCCATTGACATAAAAAATTTCATATTTTCCCCGAAGCGTGATGTTTCCGGGAGGGAAAGAAGGATTGCCTGAAGTTTCTACAACCTGATTGTTCCAATAGCCTTGCAAGCTATGCAAATGGCTGACGCCATAAGCTGCAACGAAAGGCCTCTCCAATTCTGTTAGCGTTGTCATCTGTTTTTGAGCCCTGTAATCCTCGGTAAGAAAATAGGCTTCATCTCCAAAACCAGGGAGATTTTTTTGCAGTGCCAAAGGGTCGCCTGCAACAAGATCAAAATCCTTTTTCTTAGCTTCTTTATGTGCCAAAAAGCGAAGATGAAATCCTTTTGATTCCGGTTGTGTTATGAAAGTATTAAGGGTTCCTGCATCCGCCTCAACAACAAAGGTTTTAATGCCCGATTTTTTACCTATATCTAAAGCCATTTTCTGCACAAAGAGCGCTTCTTTAGAAGGTTGTACACCGCCCATTTCCAGAAATGGTTTAAAAATTGGATGGTCGGTATGCAAATCTACAACCACGATAGCGAAATGTTTGCTGCTTTTTTGTGCGCGCGCTTTTACTTGTTGCGCGGCTTCATACATCTGAGCGTAAAGACGATCGATATGTGTCTGCGTGGGTGCCCCTTGGTATTCCGGGCGTCTTGTTTCTTGGGGCGTTTCTGGCTTACTGGGTTCAGGTTTTGTCATGATGGCCGGTGTGGGTGTGTTTGCTCGACAATTCAAGTATACCAGCCATTTATTAATAAATAGTTAAACAATCGGAGTGGCAAAACGTATTGCTTCCCCGCCGCATTCTGCAATAATGCCTCCCTGTTCGCTACCGCAGGAGGATGATGCCGTGCCGATAATGTTCCGTTTTCTATCGTTGCTGCTTAGCGCGCTGCTGCTGGCGTCGTGCTCCGGCGGTGGGCTTTTCGGCGGCGACAAGGAAGAAAAGAAAGCGCCGGACCCGGCGGCCGAACAGCTTTACAGCGAGGGCATGGATTACCTCAACGGCCAACGCTACAAAAAAGCGACGGAAACGTTTCAGGAAATCGAGCGGCTTTATCCGTATTCGAAATGGGCCACGCGCGGGCAGGTAATGACGGCTTATGCTTTCTTCAAGGAAGAGGAATACGACGATGCGATCGGCGTGGTAGACCAGTACGTCAAGCTGAACCCCGCCAACAAGGATACGCCTTATATGTTCTACCTCAAGGCGCTTTGCTATTACGACCGCATCAGCGATATCCGCCGGGATCAGAAGATCACCGAGGAAGCGCTGAACGCGCTGAACGAAGTAGCGCGCCGCTTCCCGGACAGCGAATTTGCCTCGGACGCCACACTGAAGGTGGATCTGGTGCAAGATCACCTCGCGGGCAAGGAAATGGAAATCGGGCGCTTTTACCTCAAGCGCAAAAATTACGTGGGAGCGATCAATCGTTTCCGCAAAGTGGTGGATCAGCACCAGACCACCAATCATGCCGCGGAAGCGCTTTATCGCTTGGTCGAAGCGTATCTTTCCTTGGGCATGAGGGACGAGGCGCAAAAGCACGCCGCCGTGCTGGGGCACAATTACCCGAACAGCCTGTGGTATAAATATGCCTACCGGCTGGTGGCGGGCGGCGCGAACACTCCGGAGCCGGAGGAAGAGCCATGGTACCGGAAATTCATACTGCGCGAGGAAGAGAACGTGCGGGAAGAAAAGCTGCCCGCCGCGCACGAATCCAACTCGTTGATCGACAGCATTACCAGCGTGTTTGATTAACCCGGCTTATGATGCGCAACAGGCATCCCGCCGCCTCTTCCTTGAAGAGAGAGGAGAAAAATTACAGCCCGTATTCTCAGGCATAACATGCTGCAACGACTTTCGATTCGCAATATCGTTCTCGCCGCGTCGCTCGATATCGAATTCAGTCGCGGGTTTTGCGTGCTGACCGGCGAAACGGGGGCCGGAAAATCCATCCTGCTCGACGCGCTTTCGCTGGCGTTGGGGCGGCGCGCCGAAGCGCGGTTGCTGAGGCATGGCGAAAAACAGGGAGCGGTCACGGCGGTTTTCGACAGCGCCGATGCAATCTCCATACTTTTGGCAGAAGCGGGTTTACCGGAGGAAGATACGCTTATTGTGCGCCGGGTGCTTACGGACGATGGCAAAAGTAAGGCATTTATCAATGATGCGCCGGTGAGCATCGCGTTATTACAGGAAGTGGGCGACAGGCTGGTGGAAATCCATGGCCAACACGACCAGCGCGGGTTGTTTGATCCATCCTCGCACCGGCCGTTGCTCGATAGAGCAGGCGGATTCGTTGAAACGGCTGAGAAAACCGCTCAATCGCATAATGCTTGGCGGCAAATGGAGAAGCGGCTTGCCGACGTAAAAGCGCGGAGTGAGAAAGCCAGGACGGAGCAAGAATATCTGGGGCATGTTTTGCAGGAGCTCAAGGCTCTGGACCCGCAACCCGGCGAGGAAGAGCAGCTTGCATCCCGGCGCGCACTGCTGATGCAGCAGGAGAAAATCGCCGAGGCGCTCAACAGCGCCATGCAAGAACTCACAGGAGAGCGTTCCATAACGGAAGCGTTGCGGGCGGCGGAGCGTATCCTATCGCGT
>CAZXYG010000070.1:5302-6107 GCA_964644885.1 uncultured Rickettsiales bacterium | reverse complement strand
TCTCAATGCCGCGCCGCGAAAAAACGCGCACCTCGACAATGGTGCCGTTAACGCCGGGCGGCACGCGCAGGGATGAATCGCGCACGTCCGCTGCCTTTTCGCCGAAGATGGCGCGCAGCAGCTTCTCTTCCGGCGTGATGGGCGATTCGCTTTTAGGCGTTACTTTGCCGACCAGAATATCGCCTGCCTTCACTTCCGCGCCAATATGCACAATGCCTACTTCATCCAGGTGATGCAGGCTTTCCTCGCCGATATTGGGTATGTCGCGGGTAATTTCTTCAGGCCCGAGCTTGGTATCGCGCGCCATGATCTCGAATTCCTCAATGTGAATCGAAGTGAATACGTCGTCCTTGACGATGCGTTCGGAGATTAGGATCGAATCCTCGAAATTATAGCCGTTCCAAGGCATAAATGCGACCAGCACGTTGCGGCCCAGGGCCAGCTCGCCAAGATCGGTGCTGGGTCCGTCGGCAATGATATCGCCTTTTTTTACCCGGTCGCCCACTTTAACGATCGGGCGCTGATTGATGCATGTGTTTTGGTTAGAGCGTTGAAATTTTCGCAGGTTATAGATGGTCACGCTGGTACCGCCGCCCGATGCGTCCTGTTTGTCGGAATGAATTACGACGCGCGTGGCGTCCACCTGATCTACGATGCCGTCTTCCTTAGCCGCTACGGTGGCGCCGGAATCGCGAGCAACCAGTGATTCCATGCCGGTGCCGACCAACGGCGCTTCTACTTGGATAAGCGGTACGGCTTGCCGCTGCATGTTGGAACCCATCAAGGCGCGGTTGGCGTCGTCGTG
>CAZXYG010000070.1:0-5292 GCA_964644885.1 uncultured Rickettsiales bacterium | reverse complement strand
GGCCACGGAGACAATCTGCTTAGGCGCCACGTCGGCGTAATCGATGGTTTTTGGATCGGCGAGCATGAACTCGCCTTTGCGGCGGCAGCTCACGAGATCTTGGGTATAACGGCCCGCATTGTCCACCGGCTCGCCGTCCTGGGCGATGGTATACCGGGATTCCTCAATGGCCGAGAGGTATTGCACATCGTCGGTGAGCTTGCCGTCGACGACCTTGCGATAAGGCGTTTCGATGAAGCCGTATTTATTAACCCGCGCATAGGTGGCAAGGCTGTTGATTAGGCCGATATTCGGGCCTTCCGGTGTTTCGATCGGGCAAATGCGGCCATAATGCGTGGGATGCACATCGCGCACCTCGAAACCCGCCCGTTCGCGCGTAAGCCCGCCTGGCCCGAGGGCTGAAAGGCGGCGCTTGTGAGTGATTTCTGAAAGAGGATTAGTTTGATCCATAAACTGCGAAAGTTGCGATGAGCCGAAGAACTCCCGGATTACTGCCGCCAGCGGTTTGGCGTTGATTAAGTCATGCGGCATCACGGTATCCACATCCACCGCGCCCATACGCTCCAGTATGGCGCGCTCCATACGCAGCAGGCCGATACGGAATTGATTTTCCATCAACTCGCCGACCGAACGCACCCGGCGGTTGCCGAGATGATCGATATCGTCGATCTCGCCTTTGCCATCGCGCAGCGAGACTAATGCGCGGATGATGGCGATAATGTCCTCTTTGGTGACGGTACGCACGCTGTCGCTTATGGAGAGTTCGAGACGCGCATTCATCTTGACGCGACCGACATCGGAGAGATCATAACGCTCCGGTTCGAAGAACAAACTTTTGAACAGGGTTTCTGCGGCTTCTGCGGTTGGCGGTTCTCCGGGGCGCATCACTTTATAGATTTCGATCAGGGCTTCGTCGCGGCTGACGTTTTTATCCGTATCCAGCGAGGCTACGATATAAGGGCGCGATCCCATTTCGACTTCCAGCACCGGGATTTCCTTGTGACCGATATTCTCAAGAAGGGCAAGATTCTCAGAGGTCAGCGCGGCGCCTGCCTTGACGAATATTTCTCCGGTAGCGTTATCAACGATATCCTTACTGACCACAAGGTTGCCCAATTCCTGCGTTGAGACAAGAGTGTCGCTTAATCCATTTTCTTTGAGCGCCTTAAGAGTGCGCTGGGTGATCTTGGTGCCGGCTTCAAGCGCCGGTTTTCCGGTTTTTGCGTCCACAAGGTCATGCTGAATGCGCTGACCGAGGTACATTTTGGGATTGAAGGCGAGTGCCCAGCCTTTCTTCTCCTTGCGCAGCAAGGTGGTGGTGTAGAACGTGTCCAGTATTTCCGGCGTATTCATCCCGATGGCGCGCAACAACGTGGCAATGTGCAGTTTGCGCCGACGGTCAATGCGAAAATACAATAAGTCACGCGCGTCAAACTCAAAATCCAGCCACGAGCCGCGATAAGGAATCACTCGCGCGGAGTATAGATATTTTCCTGAACTGTGCGTTTTTCCTTCGTCATGCTCGAAGAATACGCCGGGCGAGCGGTGCATCTGCGAAACAATCACGCGCTCAGTGCCGTTAATGACGAACGTGCCGTGTTCGGTCATCAGCGGGATATCGCCGAGATACACATCCTGTTCTTTGATGCCTTTGATTTCGCGGGCGCCCGTAGCTTCGTCCATGGTCCACACGATAAGCCGAAGCGTGGTGCGTAATGGCGCAGCGAAGGTGATATCGCGTTGGATGCACTCATCCACGTCGTATTTGGGAGCGTCGAATTCATATTTGACGAATTCCAACGTGGCGGCTTCGGAAAAATCATGAATGGGAAATACGGATTTGATTACAGCCTGAAGGCCGGTATCTCTGCGCTTTTCAGCGGCGATGTTGATCTGGAGAAAGTCGTCGTAGGATTTCTTTTGGATTTCGATGAGATTAGGCAGCTCTGTAACCGAGGATAAGCGACCGAAGCTCCGGCGGATACGTTTGCGGGAAGTGAAAGTGTGCGCCATGCTATTCTCCAAAATAATTAAAGCACGAAAAGAAAGAGAGGGGCCGTGCCTGACACGCCCCTAATCTTGCATCATTCTGCTTTTGTAGAACGAAACAAATGCAAAAAACCCTACCGAAGATCAAATGCTATTTGACCTCGACGGTAGCGCCTGCGGCTTCGAGAGCAGCTTTAATTTTGGCTGCTTCATCCTTAGATACGGCGGTTTTTATCGGTTTCGGCGCAGATTCCACAAGAGCCTTTGCTTCCGTTAGACCCAGGCCGGTAAAGGTGCGGACTTCCTTGATGACATTGATCTTCTTGTCGCCTGCGTTGGTCAGGATAACGTCAAATGCGGTTTTTTCCGCTGCGGCTTCTGCGCCGCCGGCAGCGCCGGCAACGGCAGCAATCGCCACTGGAGCGGCAGCTGAAACGCCCCACTTTTCTTCCAGAAGCTTGGAAAGATCCGCCGCTTCGATCACGGTCAGTGTCGAGAGGTCGTCAACGATTTTCTGTAAATTGGCAGGCATGGTTCCCTCAATGGTTTTTATGTTAGATTAAATAAATGACCTTAGTGCAAGTAATTCCTTTATTATTTTTTAGCGCCATAAGCACCGATGACCCGCGCCACCTGTCCTCCCGGAGCTTTGAGCACGCCTACCAGCTTTGAGGCCGGGGCATTAAGCAGTCCGACGATCTTCGCCCGCGATTCGTCGAGCGCTGGCATTGCCGCTAACGACCGGACGCCCGCTTCATCGAGCACTTTCTCGTCGAGCGCGCCGCCCAAAATCATTAGCTTTTCGCTCTCTTTCGAGAACGCTACCACCGTTTTCGCGGCGGCTACGGCATCCTTCGAGTAAGCAATCGCCGTTGGACCTTTGAGCATCCCGCCCAGAGGGGCGAATTTTGTATCGTTTGCCGCAATCCGCGTCAAGCGATTTTTTGTGACTTTGACATTAACGCCGTTTTGGCGTGCCGTTTTACGAAAGTTCGTTATCTCTTCCACGGTCAGTCCGCGATAATGAATAACCACGGCGGATGAGGCGGTGGCGAGTGCTTCCCGCATCGAATCCACGAATTCTTTTTTCTGTACTCTGTTCATGGCGATTCCCTGTTTACGCTGCGATAGTGGTGATATCAACCTTCACGCCTGGCCCCATGGTGGAGGAAAGCGTGAGTTTCTTCAGGTAATGGCTTTTCACGCTGGACGGTTTGGATTGCTTCACGGCGTCCATGAAAGCCACGATGTTTTCCTTCAGCGCTTTCTCGGTGAAGCTTGTTTTGCCGATGCCGACATGAATGATGCCCGCTTTTTCCGCGCGGAACTCCACCTGGCCGCTTTTGGCATTCTTGATGGCAGCGGCAAGCTTGTCCGTGACCGTGCCGAGCTTCGGGTTTGGCATCAGGCCTTTCGGGCCAAGAATGCGCGCTACGCCGCCCACCAGCCCCATCATATCGGGTGCGGCGATGCATACGTCAAAATCGGTTTTTCCCTTTTTGATCTCTTCCACCAGATCCTCCGCGCCGATGATGTCGGCGCCGGCCTTTTTGGCGTCCTCGGCTTTACTGCCCTTGGCGAATACGGCCACGCGCACTTTTTTCCCCAGGCCGTTTGGCATGGCCACTACGCCGCGCACCAACTGGTCGGACTGGCGGGGATCGATGCCCAGGTTCAGCGCGATATCCACCGTTTCGTCGAATTTGGTTTTAGCGCCTGATTTTACCAGCTTGATAGCCTCATCGAGTGGATAGCTTTTTTCTCCCTCCACCATGGCCCGCGCAGCGGCATAACGCTTGCCGCGGGCTGGGCTTTTCTGCTTACTTGCCGTTTCTTTTTTCTTTTGCGCCATGGATTTACTCCTCTACCACTTCAAGGCCCATCGAGATTGCGGTGCCGCGAATAGTGCGGGTGGCGGCCTCGATATCGTTAGCATTGAGATCTTGAATTTTCTTTGCGGCAATCTCACGAATCTGTTTCATGGTGACTTTGCCTACCGTGGCCTGGCCCGGCGTCTTGGAGCCGGAGGCGATCCCCGCTGCCTTCTTAAGAAGGTAAGAAGCGGGCGGCAGCTTGATGATAAAGGTATAGGAACGATCCTGATAGGCCGTGATTACCACGGGCACCGGGCCTTCCATGCCCTTCGTCCGGTCGTTGAACGCTTTGCAGAAATCCATGATGTTAAGACCGGCTTGACCCAGCGCGGGGCCAACCGGAGGGGCGGGATTAGCCTTTCCCGCCTCGATCTGCAGTTTAATCAGGTTGGCGATTTTCTTACCGCCTGCTTTGACCGCTGGTGCCGCCATTTTCTTGCTCCTCGTTGCCATTATCTGTTAGTCGTTGGTCGTTGGTTAACGACTAATGACTAACGACATTACACTTTGTCTTACGCTTTCTCCACCTGGAGATATTCCAACTCCACCGGGGTAGCGCGCCCAAAGATTGAAACCGCTACCTTCAGCTTGTGTTTATCGCTATCCACGCCCTCTACCATGCCGGTGAATGATTCAAATGGGCCATCGATGACGCGCACTGCGTCGCCGATTTCGTATGTGCCGCCGTGTTTCGGCGTATCCACGCCTTCCTGCACTTGCTGGAAGATGCGTTGCGCCTCGGTTTCCGAAATAGGTTGCGGCTTGTTGCCGCTGCCCCCGAGGAACCCCGTGACTTTCGGCGTGCTTTTGACCAGGTGCCAGGTGTCGTCGTTCAGTTCCATCTTCACCAACACGTAGCCGGGGAAAAATTTACGCTCGGCATTTACTTTTTTGCCGCGCCGGACTTCAATCACGCCTTCCACCGGTACGCACACATCCTCAAAAAGCCCGGACATGTTTTTTTGCGCCGCCTGTTCCCGAATGGTTTGAGCCACTTTTTTCTCGGAGCCGGAGTGCGTATGCACGATGTACCATTTTGCCGCCATTGCCACGCCTTTATATTCCTAACATCACTTTAATCACCGAGGACAAAACCCAGTCCAAGACCAGAAAAAACAATGCGGCAAGAATAGACATTGCCAGCACCACTCCCGTCGCGGCCAGCGCGTCCCTGCGTTTCGGCCAGGTAACGCGCTGCGCCTCCTGCTTTACTTCCTGTATAAATTTTGCAGGGCTGGTTCCCATACACTATTCTTTCCGCGGTTGCAACTGTTTACACAGAGTTTTAAGATTGAGAGATTTAGAAACTCTAAGTCTCCAAATCCCTACAACTTCCGACTCTCCCTTTGGCAGGGGCGAAGGGACTCGAACCCCCAGCCTTCGGTTTTGGAGACCGACGCTCTACCAATTGAGCTACGCCCCTCCGATA
>CAZXYG010000069.1:2383-6350 GCA_964644885.1 uncultured Rickettsiales bacterium | reverse complement strand
GGCGATCTCGTTGGCGTGAGCATGCAGCACCGTGCCGTCGGGCGCGAGGATTTTAAACTGTATCACGTCGCCCGCCGCGATGCCCATGATATCCGTCCACAGCACGAGAGCCGGGGTATGTGTTCCGGTTTGCTTCAGGTCATGCTTGCCGTAGCGGGCTTCCTTAACGGGCGGAATGCGGTTGGTGAAGCCGAGGCCAAGAATCGTCGCAGGCGGCGAATGCATCAGGACTTTTTTGGCGGCGGCGTCCCATAATGTCCGGTCCTCCGTTTTTTTTCCGCAGCCCGCATCCATATGCCGCCCCGTGAACGGATCCACGATGCGCTTATCCCGGTACACGCTGAGATGCACATGCGGGTATTCCGTTTCCCCGGAAAGACCGACAAAACCAAGCGTATCGCCTTTCTCGGCCTTATCGCCCACGCGCATGCGCACGCTGCCTTTCTTCATATGGCAATATTGCGTCTTCCACCCCTTCCCGTGATCCAGCACTACGCCGTTGCCGCATTCCTTATCCCGCACGCTGCCGGGGGAAAGCTCGCCGATGTTGATATCCTCCATGTCATTACGCAGCGCCGTAACCTTGCCGGAGGCGGACGCCAACACCGGCACGTTCTTTTCCAGCCATGTAAAGTCAGGCAGGCGGAAATCCGTGCCCTTGTGGCCGTCGCTGCTCATGTATCCGCAGTGATAGTCTTGCCAGTTTTCGCTCGCGTCAACATCCACATATTTCTGGATGAAGCAATCCACTCCGGGCGTGCATTTAAGGGGCATGGAAAGCTCAAAGGCAAGAACTGGCGCTGGAAATAATAACACGCACAAAAAAAGAAACCGCCATTCGCGCAACGCGCCGCGCCTGGCTGCCTTTTCCCGCATAGGGAAAAACGATGAAACGGAAGCGTCTGCCGCATGCTGCGTCATATGTTAAATTCCGTAATCACCGGCACATGATCCGAGGGCTTTTCCCAATCGCGGACTTCCCGTAGAATATACCCGTTATGCACGGCGGATTGCAAGGCAGGCGTCACCCAGATGTGATCGAGGCGGCGGCCGCGGTCGGATTTTTTCCAATCCCGGTTGCGGTAGCTCCACCAGCTATAGAGCTTCCGGTCTTCCGGCGTAAAAAGCCGAGACGTATCCACCCAATCGAGACTTTCCTTGAGGCGCGTCAGCTTTTCCACCTCGATGGGCGTATGGGACACCACATCGAGCAATTGCCGGTGCGACCACACATCGTGCGGAAACGGCGCGATGTTGAAATCGCCCGCGATGATGATGGGGTCGGAAGACGCCCGCTCGGCCAGAAACCATTCGCGCACGGCATCCACAAAGCGCAATTTATGATCGAATTTCGGGTTTTCTTCCGGGTCCGGAATATCGCCGCCCGCCGGAATGTAAAAATTATGCAACTCGATTCCTTGGGGAAGCCGCGCCGAAATATGCCGCTTGTCGCCGTTACAGAATGTGTTGGTCTGCACGTCGCTGAGTTCCACCTTCGACATTATCGCCATGCCGTTGTAAGATTTTTCTCCGGAGAACGCCGTATGCGGATAGCCTAAATCATGGCAGGCCCGCAACGGAAAATCGTCATCCATGACCTTCGTTTCCTGGAGGCAGAGGACATCGGGCCGATATTCCTGGACAAGCCGCGCAAGAGTTGGTAGACGCAGCCGAACGGAGTTAACATTCCATGTGGCTATTTTGAGCATGCGGCTGTCTGATTATCCTTTGCGCTGGATAGCGATTGTTTTCTATCCGGTTGCCTTATTTCTAGCTGGGTTTCTCTTATATTTCAATACTCCATTTATTCAGGACGATGCCTATATCACCCTGCATTACGCGCAGAATATTTTGAACGGCCACGGTCCGGTATGGAATCCCGGCGAGCGCGTGGAGGGCTATACCAATTTCCTCTTTCTCATGCTGATATCGGCGCTTGGCTTTCTGGGCATGGAGGATCTGTTGCTCGCCGCGCAGCTTATCAGTTTTGCGGCATACGCCGGTATTATTGTTCTCCTTTTCCGCTATTTCAAGGCGCATCTCAAAGACGATAAAGCGCAACCATATTATGCGCGCCCGGCGTTTGTGATTCCGTTCTGCCTCGCGCTTTCCAATGTCAGCCTTATCGCCTGGTCCTATGGCGCTCTGGAAACGGTGCTGTTCGCTTTTTTTGTGCTGGCGGGGTGCCTGTGCGTGATGCGGACATGGGAACAAAAAACGCGGCAAAGCGGATGGCTTTTGCTTGCATCACTGCTTTTCGCGCTGGCCACGATGACCCGCCCGGACGGCATGATATTTTTTCTGGCAAGCTTCGGTTTTGTGGCATGGCATGGCTGGAAATCCGGTAAAAAAGAATTTTTCCTGCGCTGCTTTCAGCTTGGCCTGCCGTTGACGCTGATTGTAGTCGCGCATCTGCTGTGGCGGCATGCGTATTACGGCGAATGGGTGCCCAACACGTACATCGCAAAAAATTATGGGATTCCTCAGTTGAAGTTATTGCATACCGGCTCGATATATCTGTCGGGAGTGCTGTTGCTTGCTCCCTTCTTATTATTGTTCACAACGGGGCTGTCTCTGCACGCGCTTCGGCGTAACTACCTGCCGCCGCAAGGGCGATATCTGTTTGCTCTCATTGGTTTCTTCGCGGCGTACATTCTTTATATCGGCGGCGATTTCATGTTCTATGCGCGCTTTTTCGTGCCGGTGTTTTGTTTGTGTTTCGTGCTGCTGTTCTGGGAATTCAGAGCCGTGGAATCCATCAGTCATAAGACAACAGGCGTATGCGCCCTGATGCTGCTTTTCGCCTCCCTGATCCAAGTCTGTTATTACGATAAAAGCGCGGAACGCTATATAGAAATAGATGACGCCGGAAACCTTACATATAAGCCGACGCAGCTAGGCTTCCGTAAGCATCCGCCCGATATTGGTTCCATCACCGGAGAAGTGGTGGCAGGATATGCCCGCGCCCAATGGAAGGAAGGCGCGCTGATCGCCCTCAATCCCGCAGGCGCCTTGCCCTATTTCGCGCCCGGTTTCCGCTACATCGACATGCTTGGTCTGATGGATAAGCGCATCGCCTGGCGCAAGCCGGATTTGCGGAAGGAAGCAATGGCGCCATATCAGGATTGCATTGCCCACCTGAAAGGCGATGGTGCCTATGTGCTGTCACGTCGACCGGATTATATCATCCTTGGCATGACTTCCGGCGTGCCGGAAGACACGTTCTTGTTTCTGAGTGATATGGAAATTGCGCGGCATCCGGATTTTAAAAAATACTACCGCAAGGAAACGGCTTGGGTCACGGTGCCGAGCTATCTTAGAGAACATTTTCTTGCCCATAACGGCATGGGCCTGAAAGAAAAAAATAAGCCGTTTATTTTTTTTAATGAGAAAAAAGGCACTCTTCTTTTTACCTATTATAAGCGCATATCCTAAAGCCATATGACGCCAGTGCCGACATCAGAAGCGCTTCCAAAATTTGCCGCTAACACGCTCATTATCCTGCTATGTGCCTATGTCCTTTATCTGGCCGGCATCAGCCTGGATTGGTTTATCCTCCATGATGTCTCGATCATGCGCTTTCAAGCGCACCGGATGCTAGAAGGAAACATGCCGTACCGTGATTTTTTTGACTATAACTTCCCTCTACCTTTCCTCATCGAAATGGCATGTGTCACATTTTTTGGCGATTCGGATATCGCCTGGCGGGTGTTTGAATTATGCTGGCTGGGATGCACGGTATTTGCGTTCTGCTTTCTTTTCAAAGGTAACGTCCGGCTGAGCCTGGCATGCGGCTTGCTGTTCGCCGCAATCCACTTGATGATGGGCATATTCAACGCCGGCCAGCGTGACTTTCTGGCGGTCATTTTCCTGATATCCGCATTATCTCTTGCGCTGAGAACAATATCGGGCGAAGCGCGACCAGTGCGTCTTTTTCTTATTGGAGCGACAATAGGGATTGCCTTTC
>CAZXYG010000069.1:0-2373 GCA_964644885.1 uncultured Rickettsiales bacterium | reverse complement strand
GTCATGCTCGGCGCCTGTTTATCATGGAATGAAAAACTCACTCCGGCGCGCTGGATCCGTAATTACGCCTGCATCGGCATAGGTTTCAGCATACCTATCGCGGGGATGTTGTATTGGCTCTATCACATTGACGCGCTCGCCGCCTTTTATGAAATAATAACGCAATTTCTATTACAAACATACGGCAGTGCAATACGGCAAACCGAACTGCAATCTTATTATATTAGAATAATCTACCTCGTGCTCAGCAGCATTTTTGTATTCTATTATCTTTGGCAAAATAAAAAAAGCCTGAGCACCGGAGAAATAAAAACAAATCGCCTGCTATTTGCTTCTCTACTCTATGGCTGCCTGCATTTTGTAGTGCAGCACAAGGGCTGGATATATCATCTTTATCCGGCGCTTGCCTTGGTCATTCCATGCATACTCTACAATGTCTGCCTATGCGTGCGTTATCGCGGGCCTTATATGCACGGACATTGCGTGGTGCTGGTTTTTGCGTTTCTGATGATTCTTGTATTGCTACATCCCCATTCTCCTCAAGCCCTGCGTACCGAGGTAGCTTTGGTAAGAAAAAACCTAGATCGCATCATGCACGACGTAACCGCCACACAAAAATTACTGCCGGAAAGCATTGAGAACCGTCATAGCGCCGCGTTTTTTGATTTTGTCACGTTTCCCAATATCGTGACGCGCATGGGTCTGGGATTTAGGCAAAAATATTTCTATTCGTTTTTTCTGTACTTGAAGCCGGATCATCCCTTTACGCAACGGATGCGCACGGAATATATGCAGGGCATTCGCCATACGATGCCGGCGCTGATAATGGTAGGGGCGGATAGCTTGCCCTATGCCCATGCATTTTCTTTTGCAGCGATCGATCATCATATCTGGCCGGAATACTCTGCATTCCTGGAAAAACATTACAGAATGGCCGTGCGGAATAACGACTACAGAATCTACGCCAGAATCCACTGATTACGGCAAAAAACAGTAAGCGAGAACTATAAATCACCCAGCAATATTACGCATTTATTGTCGTTGACAAGCCCATGCCCAGGGACTATAAACCCCTTCCTCCCGGAGCGGAAATTGCGTTTCGGGGTGCTGTTTTTCATGGTGAATAATGACATCCTGAGTAGCGCAACAAGCGCGGCGTGCGGGCTTTTTTCGCAAACCGCGCGGTTGTGCATTCAGATGCTGGTAAGTAAAACTGCAGGCTTAGTTCTGCATACGGCATCGAAATCTCAAAAAATAATAAGCATAAGAAGAGCATCTGGTGGATGCCTTGGCGATTGCAGGCGATGAAGGACGTAGCAGGCTGCGATAAGCCGCGGTGAGGTGCCAACACCCTTTGACCCGCGGATTTCCGAATGGGGGAACCCACAGCTTCGGCTGTATCTGTTGCTGAATACATAGGCAATAGAAGCAAACCCAGCGAACTGAAATATCTCAGTAGCTGGAGGAAAGGACATCAAACGAGACTTCCCTAGTAGTGACGAGCGAACGGGAAACAGGCCAGTGCTTCAAGCGTAAGAACCGGAACTGTCTGGAAAGGCAGGCCATAGCGGGTGACAGCCCCGTACGGGTAGAAAGCGCATGAAGCCTTGAGTAAGGCGGGGCACGAGAAACCCTGTCTGAACATGGGGGGACCGCCCTCCAAGCCTAAGTACTCGCAATCGACCGATAGTGAACCAGTACCGTGAGGGAAAGGCGAAAAGAACCCCGATGAGGGGAGTGAAATAGAACCTGAAACCGGATGCTTACAAGCAGTCGGAGCCCAGCCTCCAAATTAATTGAAGGAGCAGTATGTGTTTTACGTTTATGTGCTTCAAAACGAGAAGAAAGATTTTTACATCGGATATACGGGTAATTTGAAAGAGCGGTTTCAAACTCAATAACGATGGAAAAGTAACTTCTACAAGAGGGCATAAATGGAATTTAGTATATTACGAAGCATACTGTTCTAAAAGCAGCGCTCAAAAAAGAGAGCGCCGCCTTAAACAGCATGGTAGTGTTAAGCAGACATTACTAAAACGTATTAAGGCACAATTTGATTGATTTGGTGGCTGGGTGACGGCGTACCTCTTGTATAATGGGTCAGCGAGTTAGTGTTGCATGCGAGCTTAAGCCGTTAGGTGTAGGCGCAGCGAAAGCAAGTCTTAAAGTGGCGTTCAGTATGCAGTATTAGACCCGAAACCGGGTGATCTAGTTATGGACAGGCTGAAAGCGAGGTAACACTCGCTGGAGGGCCGAACCCACGTCTGTTGAAAAAGACGGGGATGATCTGTGATTAGGGGTGAAAGGCCAATCAAACCCGGAAATAGCTGGTTCTCCGCGAAAACTATTGAGGTAGTGCGTCGTATGATCACC
>CAZXYG010000068.1:5962-6443 GCA_964644885.1 uncultured Rickettsiales bacterium | reverse complement strand
CAGGAGGCCGAGATAAAAAATTTCCGCAAGGATGAAAATCAACGCATTCCAGAAGACATGGATTTCGACCTCATCCCCAGCCTTTCCACCGAAGCGCGCGAGAAACTGAAGCGCATCCGGCCTCGGACTCTAGGGCAAGCAGGCCGCATCCCCGGCATCACCCCGGCATCCATCACTGCGCTCTTGATCCACATACAGAAACGCAAGGCGGCATAGGCTCTTGGCATGGCGACGAAAATCGACCAGCCGGCGCGACGGGAACTTTCAGTCTTCGGCGCCATCACTCCCGCAATGGAACGGAAGCTTCAGCATTACGCCTCCCTCCTCACCCAATGGAACAAGCGCATCAACCTGATTGGGAAATCGACGGAAGGCGAAATATGGGAGCGGCATATACTCGACTCGGCGCGGCTGCTGCCTTTTATCCCCCCGACAGCCAGAATTCTTACCGATCTGGGCGGCGGCGCCGGGCTTCCCGGAT
>CAZXYG010000068.1:5444-5952 GCA_964644885.1 uncultured Rickettsiales bacterium | reverse complement strand
ATATTGGCGATAGTGAGGCCGGAATTGGAGGTGCATTTGATCGAAAGCGACCAGAGGAAGGCGGTGTTTCTGCAAGAAGCCTTCCGGGTAACGCAAACCCATGGTAAAGTTCATGCGGCGCGGGTAGAAGAACTGAAGCCGTGGCCAAGCGACGTGATAACGGCAAGAGCTTTCGCGCCGCTCAACAGGTTGATTGAATACGCGCAACCCTTCATGGGTAAAGACTATTTGTGTATTTTTTCAAAAGGGTGTAAAGCTGGGGATGAAATAGAGGAAGCAAAAAAGCGCTGGGTGATAGATTATGAAGTGCATCCTGGAAGCGAAAAAGAGCAGGGTGTTATCCTTATAATAAAACGGGTTAGCAAACATGCGTAACGTGAATTGCGAAATTATCGCGGTAGCCAATCAGAAAGGCGGGGTGGGGAAAACCACAACGGCGGTGAATCTTGCCACGGCCTTCGCCGCGGTAGGCAAGCGGGTTCTGTTCGCCGATCTCGACCCACAGGGT
>CAZXYG010000068.1:3446-5434 GCA_964644885.1 uncultured Rickettsiales bacterium | reverse complement strand
CAGGGTAACGGCAGCACCGGCTTCGGCATACCGGCAGCCAGGCGCGAAAAGACTACTTATGATCTCCTAGTGAACGACGTGCGGCTCAAGGACATTGAACAGACGACTAACATTCCCCGGCTTACCGCCCTGCCCTCCACCATTGATCTCTCCGCCGTGGATGTAGAGCTTGCCAGCGCCGAAGACCGCGAATACATCCTGAAGGACGCAATCAACGACTGCGATGCTTATTATGATTACATTTTCATCGATTGTCCGCCTTCGCTCGGCCTGCTCACCGTAAACGCACTGACCGCAGCCAATTCGGTCATCATTCCTCTGCAATGCGAGTTCTATGCGCTGGAAGGGTTAAGCCATCTGCTCAACACCATCGCGCTGATTCAGAGAAGCCTTAACCCCGATCTCGACATCAGCGGCGTGCTGCTTACCATGTACGACCGTCGCAACCGTCTTTCCGCCGATGTGGAAAAAGACGTGCGCGGATATTTAAAGGAAAAAGTGTTCGAAACCGTCATCCCGCGCAACGTGCGTCTTTCCGAAGCGCCCTCGCACGGCAAGCCTGCAATCGTATACGACATGCACTGCCCAGGTTCCAAGGCTTATATTTATCTTGCCAGGGAAATGCTGCGGCGCGCGCGGGCGGAAACCGTGCTCAAGGAGGCGTCATGAGCGGCAAACCTCTTGGACGCGGCATCTCCGCGCTGATCGGCGAGAATCAATATGCGGGCACTGCGATGCGCGCCGGCGCGGGAATCAAAAGCGGGGGGATCGCCATCCTGCCCGTCGATAAACTCTCGCCCGGATCGATCCAGCCGCGCCAGCGTTTCGGCGAGGAGGAGTTAAACAATCTCGCCGAATCCATTCGTAAAAACGGCATTGTCCAGCCCATCATCGCACGCGGCGCGGGAAATGATTCCTATGAAATCATCGCCGGGGAGCGGCGCTGGAGAGCGGCAAAAATCGCAGGCTTGACCGAAGTTCCCGTCATCGTGCGGGTGCTTTCCGATCGTGAGGCGCTGGAGGTGGCGCTGATCGAAAACATACAGCGGCAAGACCTAACTCCCCTTGAAATTGCCGAGGGCTACAGCCGCCTCATCGACCAATTCGAGTATACCCAGGAAGGATTGGCCGAAGCCGTAGGTAAAAGCCGCAGCCACATCACCAACCAGCTCCGGCTGCTTACCCTGCCGGATGAGGTTAAAGCCCTGCTAAATGAAAATAAGCTCTCCGCTGGCCATGCCAGGGCGCTGGTAGGATTGGAGCATGCAACAACGCTGGCGATAAAGATCGTCAAGCAAGGCCTCAATGTACGCCAGACCGAAAAGCTAGCGCAGAAATACGCGGATCCCTCCGGTCGCATCCCAATGCCGCGCACGCCTTATCTTCAGGATACCGCGCGCAAAGCGGAGCGCAGCCTCACGCACATTCTTGGCATGCCGGTCCGCTTCACCATGAAAAGCCCCGGCAAAGGCACCGTCGCTATTTCCTACCAAAATTCCGGCGATTTAGACAGGCTCCTCGGCCTTCTGTATTCGTATGAGAACAGGCGGGAAAAAGCCGAACCCGCGATGGAAACCATTCCTGCGTGAAAGTGCTTGGCATAAAACCCCGGTCACGCCGCTTGCCTTGTTTGTTTCCTGGACAGATTCGCAACTTCCATCAACGCACGGGCGGTTAAGGTACCTGGGATTGAGCCAGTCTGCTTGCACGCTAATTCAGCCCGCTGAAGCGTTTCTATTGCCTTCCCTACCGCCGCCGGGCCAAGCATGGACATGTGCCGCAAAAAAGAGGGAGCTTGCTTGAAAAACACGGAAGGCTTCAATGATTGCATTGCTTGCTCCGGAGTTTTGCCCGCCTGTGCCATGCCACGCGCTTCGTAGAGCCGCATAAAATAACGCTGGGAGGCGCGCAATAAGGCTATAGGCTCACTGCCCTGGCGGTACGCTTTGTCAAGATGGCGCTGCAACGAAGCGAAATCGCCATTGGCC
>CAZXYG010000068.1:2268-3436 GCA_964644885.1 uncultured Rickettsiales bacterium | reverse complement strand
GGCCACAGCGATGCAGATATCGTCCTGCGTGCTCTCCGTGGTCATGCCGATAGAGCGGTGAATATCGTCCACCGCAATGGCTTTTTGTTCACCCATATACAGCATAAGTTTCTCCAGCTCGCGGCGCACGATCAACCGATCGCCCTGGCAATTTTCGGCGAGAAGCCGCACGGCCTCTCTTTCAATAGAAAATCCATTTTTCTTAAGCGTCTGGATAATGATAGGCGGCAAGCTTGCGGCATCGTCGTTGTAACAGGGAATGGCGGCAGCATTTTTCGCCATCTCAAAATATTTTCTGAGTGAGGAGCCGGGCGGCAGCTCTCCCGCCAGAACCAGAATAAGCGCGTCCTCCGGCTTGAAACGCTCCTCTTCAAGCGCCTGCTTCACAGAAACGGTGGATGCGTTGCCCGCATCCCGGACTTTGATCAATCTTTTGCCGCCGCCAAAACTGATGCTCGCAGCCTCATCGGCAAGCAGCGATGGCGTATCCTTTAAAACGTCCGCATTGATCTCCGCAATCCGAAAAGGATCGGCTGGATCCTCCACAACCTGCCCGCTGATAATAGCAGCCCGTTCAGAGCAGAGCCCTACATCGGGGCCATAGAGCAGGACAGCCTTGAGCGTGGGATTAAGCGTCGCGATATAACCGTCTATCTTGTAGGCGGGAATTTTCATTGCCCGGAAAAATAAGCCGAAAGGCGGTGCTGGATATCCCGCGCCAACTCGACCACGGCGCGGCGCAGCGTATCCTGCTCGGCGGCAAACGTGGAGAAATCGGAACCCTCGGCGTCGAAGCTGCCCACCATGCGGCTGGTGCCCTTGGTTAATTCCTTGCCGGTAGCTTTTTCCTTCAGCGTGTAATCGGCGGTCACGATGAGGTTATATCGGGTAATGCGGCGATCCTGCTCTATGAACATCGGTTCCTTGGCCTGACGTAATACGACCGCAAGCTCGTACTTCTCTGCCGTCGCGTCATTCGCGGGGCGCAGCAGATCCTCCATCTCCGCCTTAAGCAGTTGCGCCGGTCGGCCCTGGCCTATATCCGAACTTACCGAAAGCACCGAGATAGCGGAAAGCTCCGGCGCCAACGCCCCGCCATTTCCTTTCTGGTACACAGGCGCGAATCCGCAACCTGCAAGCGTCAACACCGCCGCCATCACACCAAGAT
>CAZXYG010000068.1:0-2258 GCA_964644885.1 uncultured Rickettsiales bacterium | reverse complement strand
TATGCCGCCACGACATTGATAATCCTGTTTTGTACCACAATGATTTTTCGCACTTCCTTGCCCTCGACCGCGCGCCGCACGGACTCCTCCGCCATCGCTGCCTGCTTTGCTTCGCCCTCCGTGGCGTCGCGCTGGAGTATGATCGTTGCGCGCAGCTTACCATTCACCTGTACCGCAACCCTGACCACATTATCAACAAGTAATTGTGGATCGGCCTCCGGCCAGGAAGTTTCGCAGAGCATTTCCTTATGCCCGAGCCGTTCCCATAACTCCTCCGTAACGTGCGGAATCATGGGATTTAGCAGCTTGAGCGCCGTTTCAAGACCTTCGCGGAAGACTCTCTGCGCTTCCGGCGTGTTTACTTCTTTTTTCTCCAACACGTTTGTGAGTTCACGCACCAGCGCCACAGCCTTATTAAAATGGAACGCTTCGATATAGGAGGATACCGATTGGATGGTTTTATGCGTGAGTCGGCGAACTTCCAGAAATGCATCCGAAAGCGCCTCCGACTGGAGCGGAAACTGACTGCCTTCGATACGTTCGGCTAGCTTCCATAGCCGGTTTATATAACGATACGCGCCTTCAACGCCGGCGTCCGTCCATTCCAGGTCACGCTCCGGCGGGCTGTCGGAGAGCATGAACAGCCGTGCCGTATCCGCGCCGTATTGCTTTATGATGGTTTCAGGATCCACTACATTCAGTTTTGATTTGGACATTTTTTCAACGCGCCCAATCCGAATACCTGCCTCTTCGGGCGTTTTTACGCCCTTGACCTGCATGCAGGCCCGTACATCTTCCGGAGAAAGCCAATTGCCCTTCTTGTCCTGATAGGAGGCATGACACACCATGCCCTGCGTCAGAAGTCCGGTGAAAGGCTCTTCGATATCGAGGTAGCCGCAGCGCTTGAGCGCGCGCGTGAAGAAGCGGGCATATAACAGATGAAGCACTGCGTGCTCCACCCCGCCGATATAGTGATCCACCGGCAGCCATGTTTCCGTTTCCTTGCGATCGAACGGGCCATCTTTCTTATGGGGCGAGCAGTAGCGCAAAAAATACCACGAGGATTCGAAGAAAGTATCGAACGTATCGGTTTCGCGTTCGGCGGCATTGCCGCACTCCGGGCATTTCACGTGTTTCCACGCAGGATGATGGGCAAGCGGGTTGCCACGCCCGTCGAACATCACATCCTCCGGCAGCATCACGGGCAAATCCCTCTCCGGCACCGGCACCACGCCGCATTCCGCGCAATGTATGATCGGGATCGGGCAGCCCCAAAAACGCTGGCGCGAAACGCCCCAGTCGCGAAGGCGGTACTGCACCGTAGCCTCGCCGATTTTTTTCTCCTCCAGGCGGCGGCAAATTTCCTTCTGCGCCTGCTCCACCGTCATGCCGTTGAGGAAGGCGGAGTTGATGAGCGTACCCTCGCCGGCATAGGCTTGGTCTTGGATGCTGAGCGCTGAGCGCTGAGCCGAGGCGCTCTCAATGACCTGTTTTATCTCCAGCCCGTACTTCCGGGCGAATTCGTGGTCACGCGGATCGTGAGCCGGACAGCCGAAAATGGCCCCCGCGCCATAGTCCATCAGCACGAAATTAGCGACGTAAAGCGGAAGCTCGCGCTCCTCGAACGGATGGAGAACGCGCAGCCCTGTATCGTATCCTTTTTTCTCGGCTTTCTCGATCGCTTCCTCGCTGACGGCAAGATGGCCGCATTCCTCGATAAACGCCGCCAGTTTCTCATCATTACCAGCTAGTCCGGAGGCCAGCGGATGGTCGGGGGCGATAGCGCAAAAGGCAGCGCCGAACAGAGTATCCGGCCGCGTCGTATAGACTTCAAGCTTCTCTTTTTTATTCTCAATAGCGAAAAAAATCCTCGCGCCGCGTGATTTTCCGATCCATTTCTCCTGCATCAGCCGGACATGCTCCGGCCAATGATCGAGCGTTTTCAATCCATCCAGGAGATCGTCGGCGAAAGCGGTAATGCGAAGAAACCACTGATTGAGCTTACGCCTTTCCACTGACGCGCCGGAGCGCCACCCTTTGCCGTCGATCACCTGTTCGTTGGCGAGTACGGTCTGATCCACCGGATCCCAGTTAACCACAGCCTCCTTACGGTAAGCCAGCCCCGCCTTCAGGAAATCGAGAAAGATTTTCTGCTCGTGGCCGTAGTATTCCGGGTCGCAGGTAGCGATTTCCCGCTCCCAATCGTAGGAAAGCCCGATGGATTTAAGCTGTTCGCGCATGACGGCGATATTTTGCCT
>CAZXYG010000067.1:5228-6872 GCA_964644885.1 uncultured Rickettsiales bacterium | reverse complement strand
GTTGCAATGGAGTCAGGTCAACCTGACAAAGTCACGGTCGCGCTTAAGGAAGAATATAAGGGCGCGGCACCGCTGGTAGTGGGAGAGACGCTGCGATACTTGATGCCCGCCAAGGCCCGATCAAGAGCCGGAGCCCGTACTGCGGTACAGGAAGAACTGGATAAATTTTTCGAGCAAGTGTTTCAATCCAATCCCGATGCTTTCGATAAGACACAGACGGTAAGCAAACAGAGCTTGCAAGAGATTGAAAGTGGATTGAAGATCGTGGGTCATGAGGCGCAGAGACTTTTGCTTCATTTTAGTACACATCACACTACCTTGGTAGCTGGAAAAAAAGAGACCATCAACCTTACACATACACGAAAGGCTATTGTCACAGCGATCGAAGAAATGCAGAAGCGGCAGGGTGAACGCTGCCTTCTTTCATCGCACGAGCGTGTTTTGCTTTTCGGAAAACTGGGTCCTGTTGTTCAAGCGATGCTGGATGATGCACAGGGCAGGCAACCGTTGAGTAGGACGTTGCGGGGAATTCCCCTTTTGAACGAAGAATCGATGGTTTACGAGAAATATGTCCAGAATTTGTGGAATATACAATTGCCCGCAATAGATTTTGATAAGGCATTAATGTAGGTGTGTTAGCGTGCGGTATTCCCGGCTCTCTCCAACGTCTCCAGCACGGTCTGCTTCGTCAGTAACTCCGGCAGGGCGATGCCTTGCGGCGCGGCGGGGCCGTAGACGGCGTTGAAGGGAATGCCGTAACGGTTGAATGTCCTTAAGTAATCGCTGATTTCCCGGTTGGGGTTTGTGAAATCGGCGCGCATGGCGATAATCTGTTCCCCTGAGAGCTTCGCCGCGATTTCCGGCGTGTCCAGCACCAGCAGCTTATTGGCCTTGCAGGTGACGCACCAATCGGCGGTGACGTCGACGAACACGGTTTTTCCCTCCGCCACCAGAGCGGGAATGGCCTGTTCGTTAAAGGGCTGCCAGATCATTCGTTTCTCTGTCTTTTCCGGCTTCGGCGGCATGCCGGAATGCGGAAGATAGAAAGCGACTGCGGCCAGGGCGGCGACCGCCGCTATCGCGGCCATGCGAGGCATTACCTGCCGTTTTCTTGCCCATAATACGCCAAGCAGCGCCGCCGTGCAGGCCAGCAGGGCAAGCGCGGCCAAGGTTCCGCGCTGCGCCGCGAAAATCCAGATCAGCCACAGCGCCGTGCCGAACAGCAGCATGCCGAGAGATGCCTTGATTTTCAGCATCCATGCGCCGGGCCTGGGCAGGCGATGGACCATGGCGGGCCGGAGCGCGATCAGCAGGTAAGGTGCGGCGAGTCCAATGCCCATGAAGAGAAACACGACGAAGATGGCGGGCGTTCCCCAGGTAAAGGCGAAGCCGATCGCCGTGCCCACGAACGGGGCGGAGCAGGGAGTGGCAAGCAATGTCGCCAGCATTCCCGTAAGGAAATGCGAGGAATGCCCGGCTCCGGCAAGCCGCGAAGCCAAGGTGCCGGGCAAGTTGATTTCAAAGAATCCCCAGAGATTAGAGGCGAACAGAATCACGATCAGCGCCATGAATACGAGAAACAGCGGTTGCTGGAAATGAAAGCCCCAGCCCACGCCGCTGCCGGCCTCTCGCAAAGCCGAAACG
>CAZXYG010000067.1:4914-5218 GCA_964644885.1 uncultured Rickettsiales bacterium | reverse complement strand
TATGAGGAATGAAACGACAATTCCCGCCGTGCTGCTTAGAAAATTTCTGCGGATATGGCGTTTTTTCTTGCCGCCCTGCTGCATGACACCCAGGATTTTGATCGAAAGCACCGGCAGCACGCAGGGCATGACATTGAGGATCAGCCCGCCCAGAAAGGCGGAAAGCAGGATCAGGAGGAAAGAAGCCCCGCCCCGGTTATCGTTTGCCGGGAGTTTTTTTTTACGTCCGCTGGCGCTGCTACGGCATTGGGAAGCGTGAGCGTGTATTCCACCGATTTTCCGCCATCCGTCAGCGTGAGGGTGA
>CAZXYG010000067.1:0-4904 GCA_964644885.1 uncultured Rickettsiales bacterium | reverse complement strand
CGCCGGGAAACGGAAATCCGGCCCTGCTTCGACCAGCATATCCGGCTTGGCGAAGCCCTGATCCGAATGCGCGGTGACTTCCAGCACATTATTTTCAGCGAGCCTGGCTTCCCTGACGGAAAGGCCGTAATCGCCGTTTTTTCCGGGAACATGGGCGAGATGTTTCGCAATCAGCGCGGCGGTTTCTTTGTCCGTATGGCCGGGCGCTACGTCCAGGCTGAAATTCTGGTTGAGGAAGATGCAGATCTCGGCGCAGACGGCGTATTTCGCCGTGGCTCGGATATGGACGGGTTTTTGAGGATCTTCTGGGGTTATGCGTAGCGGAATGACGATTTCGTCCTTATAGGCGAAACTTTGAATCATTTCGTATTCGACAATGCGTTTTGGCACGGGCCACAGGATTTTACCTTCGGCAAGATTATCCGAGCCTTCGAAATCCACGGACAGAGGCAACCCGGCATCGCCCGGCGTGCGCCAATACGTTTTCCAACCTTCGGCGAGCGAGAACTGCATTCCGGCGGTAAGGGTTGCATTATATGCGCCCGCAATCAGGCGCGTGGAGACTTCCTTGGTCTTCTGCCACTCCGTCGCGGCGGCGTGGGAGGGCAGGGGAAGCGCCAGCCATGCCAGGGCCAGAGTATAAAACATAGTCATGGCACGGTTCTGCAGCAGCAAAACAAAAGGCCTATAACGATAACCCGGATTGCATAAGCATCGATGGAGTGGCGTTCTCTGCATTTCTGTTGTTGGTTTTAGCGGCTGCGGTATATGGGTTTTCTACAGGACGTCTTCTTCCCAAATTATAATCGAATGCGCTGCTGACGGCTACATCATTATTTTCTGCCATCTGCAATACTCCTTCGTAATCACTGGGGATAGCGTTGCCGGATAGAGTAGCAATTACGAGTTCTTGATGGCGTGGTATACCGAATGCAGAAAGCACTGCCATGCAAGCTGCTAAGCCGCGAGAGAATGTTTTTGAAGGTATATAGCGTATCCCCATCTTTTCCACCTTTTCTTTCTTATCTCCATTGCTGCCGATAGTCACGGTTGCACTGCGGCGTATATTTTGGGGCGTGCCCATCAAGGTGGCTTTGACAAACGCTTGCGACGGTGTTTCCTTCCAGAGCATTGCGCCTGAAGATTTGAAATGTTGAAGAACGGAGCTTTCGTGCCAGCGTGCTATAGCGGGCTTCATAGTCCTGGTTTCTCTATCATACATAACTGGGTTATTGAAAATGACGTTTATGCCGATGTTCGTAAGCTGCTTGATAAGATTGGTAATCGCGTAAAGATCGCTGCCTTTGCGCATCGGCACACGCGGCATGCCTTCTATGATCACGGCGTTGATGTTTTCCGGACCGAAATTCAGAGTGGATTGCAGGTAGTGGCAGACGGCTTTCGCTGAATTGCCCATGAGCAATGGCGGCATGACTTTGCCAAGACTCCAGTTTGTTCTCTGAGTTTGCTGGAGAGGGGAGTGCTGCACATAGCGGGAATTAATGTGCAGTGAACCTTTAGCCACATGACCGAAGGCGGCAGCACTTATGAAACCCCCAGTTTTTGGCTCATTCTCAGCACCAGAATATATTTTTGTAAAATTGTTGCATACGTCATGCACTGTAACATGGGTCGCCATTTCGTCTTCGGCACAAAGGGCAAAGGTTCCGGAAAGCGTTTTGTTATTTAGAATAGCCGCACTCGCATCGAATAAATTGGCTATGTGTTCAGGGTTTTCCTCTGGGGGATAGATGGATGTGAGAAACACGATTTTTTGCCCGCTGGCGGGCTTTAAATATCCACGCTGCTCTAGGTCTCTTGCCAGTAATGTTGCGTAGAACTCTTCGGTATCTGTACCCCATATTATGAGCGGATTTTGCCCATTATCTAGTGCATTCATTATTCCTTTAAGGAATATCTCGTAATGTTTTTCAACTTGGAAATTAATGCTATCTATCTGAAAAGGAGAATGCGAGTCTTCGAAGGGATTAAATGGGAGTGAGTAGATATACTGGCCGATTGTCCAGTTCTTTTTCTGAATGGCGTTGAAATGGTGGGTGAAGTTCTGCAAAAGCTCACGCTGTTCTAAAGGGCGGTCGTAAGTATATAAAATATTCTGCGGTTCCATGTGCTTGGGGTGAATCTCAAAAACGCCAGCCATTAGTGCTGCCAGGTTATCAGCTGCTTCTGCTGTCTTTAATTGCCAGTCACGATCATGTAATCGATTTTTTTCCCAGAATAGTTCGTTGAAAAGGAACTCTTTATCTTTTCCGCCATATTTGCTTATCAGCCAGAGGACCGTAAAATGTTCGATACCATAGGTGGGGCTTAAGCCTGGAGTCGCGTTAGGCACAAAATCGGGATTAGGTTTTGCCGACCCTACGGTACCGCCCAGGTAAAAAACCGCCACCATGTTTTTTATTTTGATTACTTTATTTAGCTGCTCAGCTCGATGACAAAAGTACGATCAAGAAAAAAACAGTTCGAATAATAACGGAGATGCATGTTGACTACCCATCCTTGCGGAAAGCGTCGAGCATGACGACGTTATTGACGGTGACGTTGGCTTCCCGAGCCTTGGCTTTGGCGCCTTTTTTGGTTTTGGCGGATGTTTTCTTTTGGGCGCGGCCATCGTTATAGCGGAATTGCAGGCCGAATTTCACGCTGGGATCGGCGAAGGAAGACACGGCCAGAAATGGAACCGTCAGCTTTTTTTGCGCGTTATTGAAGCTCAAGACAACGCTGAACTTAAGATCGTCAACGGTAAGATCCCAGAACTGATGCTGAAGCACGATGGTCATTTCCTCGGGGTATTGTTTGTGGAGTTCTTCGGGAATATTCACGCCCTCGTGAGTAGTGCGGAAGGTAATATAAAAATGATGGTCGCCCGGCAGCCCTTTATCAGCCACGAGGCGCAGCGCTTTATGCACGATAATGTGCATGGCTTCGTCGATCAGCCTGCCGTAATCTAGAAAATCGTCCGCCACTCTTAACCTTTGGCAATAGTGTGTCTCGTGTGCGGGGATTCTGTTGCCCGGCTCCCCGCGGGCCGCGTCGTACTTAGACTATGCCTTAACTAGTAGTTTAGGCAGCAGCCTTGAGTGCAACTGGTGCAACGTTGTCGTTGGCACTTGTGATATGACCCGTTTCATGGCCGAAGCCACGCCGGCGGTATCTGCCGTGGTAAAAACCGATCTTTTATTGCGCACGTCGATGCTATTTCGCCCCCATTCAGTGTCAGTCCGCCTCCGCTCTTCGAGCTTCGGCGTGACAGCCTTCGGGCTAACGGCTTCGATTGTCAAGCCTGTGGCTTGCCAAGCCGAAGCGCGTAAGCGCGAAGGCTGGTGGAGGCGCCGGGTACCGCCCCCGGGTCCGCTGCGCCTATTTCAAACGGCGTTTATTACCATAGCCCCTTGCGGGACCATTCCATTATATAGGCCTGACTCTGTCTTTCGCAAGGGAAGAGTGCGAACGCTTGCCGTTCCTTGGTGACAAGGCTTGCAATGATTTTTTTCAATTTTAGGTGGATAATTATCCAGGAATTTTGCAAGTATAACTAGAAATATATGAAATTTACTCAATTAATTCTTGAATAAAACATCCAAAAGGTGTAAATATCAAGCCTCTCTCGTGAATAGGGATGTTTTGCGGGAAAGCAACCAATCGGCTCTTTAAAGGGAAAAACGCTTGGTTGTGTGTATGAGGTAAGACCACAATCGGAATGATGCCATGCCTAATCCAATAGATGTGCATGTTGGCAAGCGCTTGCGTTTGCGCCGTAGCATGCTTGGCTTAAGCCAGGAGCGCCTGGGCAAGGAAGTCGGCGTGACATTCCAGCAGGTCCAGAAGTACGAACGCGGCTCCAATCGTGTCGGCGCCAGCAGGTTATTTCAGTTTTCGAAGATCCTGAAAGTCAGCCCCAATTACTTTTTCGAAGATGCGGGCGGTGCGGAGATGCTTGCGTCCGGCATGGCCGAGGAGGGCAGCGGCTATGAGGCGGATATATTGGGCAGCCGCGAAACGCAGCAGCTTCTGCGCGCCTATTACAGCATCAAGGATGCTAAAACGCGCAAGCGAGTGCTTGATCTGGTGCGTACCCTCGCCGAGCAGAACGCATAAAAAAGCTCGTATCGCTTTTTGCTTTTTAACCGTCACTCCGCTATCATGCCCGGCATGAAATGCTTTTTCCTGGCGGCGTTGATGATGGCAATGGCCGCCTGGGCCGGACCCGGTGCGCTTCATGCTCAAACCATGAGCGAAGAGGAGCAGGCGGAAAACGCTAAGGATCTGAAGCAGCAGCGCCTGGAATATGCGCTGGAGAATCTCAGCAACCCGGATGAAACGCTGGTGGAGCAGTCTGTTTTCATGCTGGAGATCATGGGCGGAGATGCCGTGCCTCATCTTGTGCGGGAAATGACGGATCGCAGCAATGCCAGGAAAACGCGCCTGAATGCGGTATATGCGCTGGGGCGGATCGGGCCTCGCGCCGCGCGCGCCACGCCGTCCCTATTGCCTTTTTTACGCCATGAAGAGTGGGATTTCCGTGGCGAAGCGGTGTATGCGTTGGGCAAGATCGGGCCAGGCGCCGCGGAGGCGGTGCCAGCGTTGATTCCGCGTTTGCGCGATCCCAGCCGCTGGGTGCGGGAGGGGGCGGATCGCGCACTTATGCAGATAGGCACCCCGGAGGCCAAGGAAGCGGTTGCTGCCTACCGCAAGGAGCTTCAGGCAAATAAGAATAACTTCAGTAAGGAGAACGTATATCGGCGGTAGAAATATAATGCTGTGATCTGTAGTTTTCTGCGTTTTATTAACCTGTTGTTAAGTATAGCGTGATATAATTGCGTTGTACGCTAGCTGTTTAGCCCCACTTTGTGATGGGCAGGGTTGGTTTTAAAACGTTCCGG
>CAZXYG010000066.1:2558-7576 GCA_964644885.1 uncultured Rickettsiales bacterium | reverse complement strand
AGATGGCGCCGCCGCCCCCCACCCTGCCGGATGAAAACGGCGCGGCGGACCGCGGCCATATCCGGAGAATGATTGATAATTTTTAAGAAGATCTGCTTACGATTTCTTTGTGGTATTGCCGGTACCACTTCACGAAAAGGGGAACGCCCCTCTCTAAAGGAGTGCGCGGCGTGAATCCCAAATAACGGCTTGCGCGAGTGATATCGGCGAAGGTTTCGCGCATCTCGCCTGGCGGCGGCGGATCATTGCGGATAATGGCTTTTTTCCCCGTCGATTCTTCCAACAAGGTTACGAGTGTACGCACGTTCTCGCTCCGATGATTGCCGAGATTATAAATGACGTGCCCTCGCGGCGTGCGTTCCAGGGCGGCCAGCACTCCGGCAGCGATATCGTCTATATACGTGAAATCGCGCTTTAACTCGCCGTTTTCGTACAATGCAATGGGCGTGCCTTCGTATAAGGCTTTGGTGAAAAGATAATAGGCCATGTCGGGCCGTCCCCACGGGCCGTAGACCGTGAAAAAACGCAGACCCGTGGCGGGAATGCCAAAGAGGTGGACGTAAGTATCGGTCATCAGCTCGCCTGCTTTTTTGGTGGCGGCGTAGAGCGATACCGGATGATCCACGCGATCATTTTCGGAAAAAGGCAACTTGGTATTGCCGCCGTAGACCGCGCTGGAACTGGCGTAAACAAAATGATTCAGCTTTTTCAAGCCCCGGCATAATTCAAGCATGCCCAGTTGGCCCTCTACGTTATTTTGCGTGTAGGAGAACGGCTCTTTCAAGGCATGGCGCACGCCCGGCTGCGCCGCGAGATGAATGATGGCGGAAATATGGGGATACAGCCGCGCGAGGTCCTGCATGCGCCCGCGGTCCGTTATATCCATGCGGTGGAAAATAAAGGTTTCTTTTTTCTCTTCTTCCAATGCGGCGATGCGCGCCTTCTTGAGCGCGGGATCGTAATAGGCGTTGAGGCTGTCAACGCCTGTCACCGTTTCGCCGCGTGCAAGCAACGCGCGGCACACATGAAAACCGATAAATCCGGCGGCGCCTGTGACGAGGGTGGTCATGGCTTCATTCCAAGGTCCGCCATGCCTTCCTCCAGGAATGTGCGGGGGCTGTAGCCGAAGTCCCGTGTCGCTTCGTCGTGGGCGTAGGATTGGTCGGCGTTCATCCGCCGCGCCACCTCTCCGTTGATCTCGGAGCGGCGGTTAATGAATGCGTAAGCGTCGAGGAGGAAGGGCAGAAGCGGCACCGGAACGATGGTTTTTTTTGCTCTCATCGTTTCGATGATGCGGCACACCATATCGCGGTAGGAAAGCGCCTCACCGCCGCTCAGGACATAGATTTTTCCCATGGTTTCCGGTGCGCCAAGACAGTCGATGGTGGCCTTGGCCAGATTGCTTACATGCACGGGCTGACGAAGGCCATTGCCTGGGTTATAAATAGGGAAGAAGCCGAAGGTGCGCACGAACGCTACAATATTGGACACGTTGCGATCAAGCCCGATGCCGTAAATAAGCGTAGGCCGGAAGATAGTCCAGGCGATGCCGAAACGCTGACAGAGATGCGCGATTTGTTCCTCTGCGGCAGCCATTTTCCGGATCAATTCGCGCTCGCCTGGGTTGGCGGTGGCGGACTTGCTGGTGATTGAGGTCGAGGAAAAGCAGAGCAGGCGTTTTACTCCAAGCGCAGCGAAACTTTCCAGATGCGGCGGCAGCATCCAGATGGGTGGCGTATGAATGACGGTTCTAGGCGAGAGTCCTTGCAGATTGAGGCCGGAATGGCGCAGGTCGGACTGGATCCAGCGCAGCTTTGGATGCACGAAATCGATCACGCTTGAATGATAGAGCGCGATCGTTTCGGCGTCCCGCGCCAGCAATTGCCGGATAATGGAAAGTCCCACCTGCCCCGAAGCGCCGGTGAGCAACGCGGGCTGTGCGGGCGGCTCGACCGTTTTTTGCGATTGCTCGTTCGGGGGAAGCGGCGTTTCCAAAAGCCGCACTTGGCGCCGGAAACGTTCCCGCTCCAGCGCCGCCGCTTTCTTGCGCCGCCGGTCTTTTATTGGGAGCTGCACCAGCCGGAGCCATAGGCGCAGGCGGATGCCCGCGACCAGCAACGGAAACACGCCCGGCGCGAATTTCCCCTGAAAATGCTTGCGGAAATAGAGGATGAACCCCCTGCTCTTGCTGCGTTCGATGAAAGCGGGCGAAACGTCGCTGGTAGAACGGAAATGCACGCATTTCACGCTCGGGACATAGAGCACCTTGCCGCCTTGCTGATGGATATAGCGGCAGAAATCCAAGTCCTCGACGTGGAAGAAATAGCGCTCGTCCATGCCGCCAAGCGTATGATAACGCGCGCGTTTGAGGAGCATGAATGCTCCGGAAATAGCGGGTACAATAAGAGGCCGTACCGCATCCCCGACGCCGCTGTCGATATTCAGGCGTTCTTTCATTCTGGCGCGGGATATGCGATACAAATGCAACGCTTCTGTAAGCGCCACGCGCAGCGTCAGCAAGTTGCGCACGCTGCCGCCCTGAGGCGTGCCGTCCGGGTTCGCCATGCAGCAGCCGGCGAGCCATGCTTCCGGATGCGCGCCCATGGCCGCCGCCACGGTAGTGAGGGCCGCCACCGGAAGGATGCAATCCGGGTTGAGCAGCAGGAGGTAATCGCCCTTTACTCTTTCTGCCCCGATATTGCAGCCTGCGGCGAAGCCTACGTTGCCATGCCCGCGGACAACTGAAAGCTTTGGTTCGCGCGTGGCCCATAGATCAAGGCGCCTGGTGACCGTCTCGTCGTTGCCGTTATCCACCAGGATGATTTCGCGCAAGCCTTCTTGCGCCAGCACCGACTCAATGCAGCGCGACAGGATCGGACCGGTGTTATAGGAAACGATGACAACGCTGATATCGGGCGCGATCATGAAAGGATATTCTCCCAATCGGGCAGGGCATTTCGGTACTCGGCGAAGCCGGGCAGGCTGCGATCGCGTTCGGAAATGACGTGCGGATGCGCCAGTTCCTTGAGAGGCCAGGGAACGGCGAGGGCGGGGTCGTCGAAACGGATGCCGTTTTCACCCTTGGGATTATATAAGGCGGTGCATTTATAGAGCATGTCGGCTGGCTCATCGCCCAGCACACAGAAACCGTGCGCGAAGCCGGGCGGCATCCAGAGCAAGGTGCCGTTGGCGTCGCTGAGTTCCAGGCCGAAACATTGTCCATAGGTTTGAGAGAATGGCCGGATGTCCACGGCCACGTCCCAGACGCGGCCGCGCGTGACGCCCACCAGCTTACCCTGCGGCGGATCGGCCTGGTAATGCAGCCCGCGCAGCACGCCCGGCGCGGAGCGCGAATGGTTGTCTTGCGCGAATGCGGTGGGAAGACCGTGTTCCGCGAATTTCTCCGCGTTATAGCGCTCGACGAAAAACCCCCGCGCATCGCCGTGGACGGCGAGGCGGATGATTTTGAGGCCGGGGATGGAACAGGTTTCGACGTTCACGCCACGCACTCCACGAATTCTTTTTCCTGGCGCGTTTTTTCAGCCATGCAACGTTCGAGCGCGTCTTCCCAGTCCGGCACGATGATGCCAAAGTCTTGCTCAAGTTTTTTCATGCTGAGGCGCGAGTTATGCGGGCGCCTGGCCAGAGTGGGGTATTCACTTGTTGTGATGGGCCGCACGGCGCGAACGGCGAGTTTCATGCCGCGGTTCGAGGCCTCGCGGAAAATCGCTTCGGCGAATCCGTGCCAGGTGGTTTCCCCGGCGTTGCAGAGATGATAGATGCCGCTGGGAAAGCGTTTTTTGTTCACGGCATACGCCAGCGCCCGGAGAGAGAAACGCGCGATGTCCAGGGCGTAGCTAGGCGCGCCAGCCTGATCCGCCACCACGCGCAGCGTTTCCTTTTCCCTGCCCAGGCGCAGCATGGTATTGAGAAAATTTTTTCCCGCCGCGTCATAGACCCAGCTCGTGCGGAAGATCAGCCACTGCGCGTTCTTATGGTTTTTGGCCGCTTTCCGAATGTTCTGCTCGCCTGCCAGCTTGGAGCGGCCATAGCCGTTGATAGGCGCGGTCTTGCTTTTTTCCGTATATGCCCCCTTCCCTTTTCCCGGGAAGACATAGTCGGTTGAATAATGCACGAACGGAATGCCGTGCCGGAACGCATATTCCGCCAGCGCGGCGGGGGCTTCTGCGTTTACCGTCATGGCCAGTTCCGGCTCTTCCTCGGCGCGGTCCACGGCGGTATAGGCGGCGGCATTGATGATGCAGCCAGGTTTTAGTTTATTGAGAGCGGCGGGAAGAGAAGCAGGATGCGCCAGATCAGCCTCTTCCCGCCCCAGGACAATGGCATGGACGCCGGCAAGCCCGGAAAGCGCGCGCCCTACTTGTCCGGTACGGCCTAAGATGAGAATAGGCTCCGGAATCATACCGCCTGCGCCAGCCAGTCCTGCGGTTCCTCGCGCGCGATGCGGTGCAGATAGGCGCCGTAATCGTTTTTGCCCTCCGGGCCGAACGCGCGGGCAAGAGCCAGCAATTTCGGTTTGGCGATATATCCCTTGCGGTAGGCGATCTCCTCGATGCACGCGACTTTCAGCCCCTGCCGCGCTTCAAGCGTCTGGATGAACTCGGCTGCCTGGAGCAGCGAATCCGGCGTGCCGGTATCGAGCCACGCCGTACCGCGGCCCATGATCTCTACGCGAAGTTTCCCGCGCTTCAAATATTCCTTGTTCACATCGGTGATTTCCAGTTCGCCGCGTTTGGAGGGCTTCAATTTTCGTGCGATATCCACTACGTTTGCATCATAAAAATAAAGCCCTGTTACGGCCCAGTGCGATTTGGGTTTCTTGGGCTTTTCCTCGATGCTGATGGCGTTTTTGTTCCCGTCGAATGCCACCACGCCATAGCGTTCCGGATCGTGGACGTGATAGGCGAGCACCACCGCCCCGTCTTTCAATTCAGCCGCGCTCTCCAGCGTGGAATTGAGGCCTAGGCCGTAGAAGATATTATCGCCGAGAATGAGGC
>CAZXYG010000066.1:2299-2548 GCA_964644885.1 uncultured Rickettsiales bacterium | reverse complement strand
GGATCGCCGTTGATAAATTCCGCGCCCAGGATGAAGGCTTCGGCGATGCCTTTGGGCGCCGGCTGCGCCTGATAAAAAAAGCGGATGCCAAGCCTGGAACCATCGCCAAGCAGCGCCTCCATCTTAGGCAGATCCTGCGGCGTGCTGATGATAAGGATGTCGCGGATGCCCATGCGCAGCAGCGTGGCGATGGGGTAATAGAGCATGGGTTTATCATAGACCGGCAAGAGTTGCTTGCAGATGCTGGCC
>CAZXYG010000066.1:0-2289 GCA_964644885.1 uncultured Rickettsiales bacterium | reverse complement strand
GGCCGTGAGCGGCCACAGCCGCGTGCCGCTGCCGCCAGCCAGCACGATGCCTTTCATGCGAGTTGCGCCGTTTGCCATTATGCCGCCTTCCTGGTAACGGTTTTGCACCATTGAGCATTATCGAGATACCACTGCACTGTAGCTTCCAGCCCGGTTTCAAAACTATGCTGGCGGGTGAAGATCAGCTCTTTTTGCGCTTTGGAATCGTCCATCGCATAACGCCAGTCATGGCCGGGGCGGTCTGCGACGAAGGCGATCTGCTCGCGGTAGGAGCCGCCGCCCGCCTTGGGTTTCAGCTTATCGAGAATGTCGCAGATGGTATGCACCACTTCGATATTGCGCTTTTCGGCGTCGCCGCCGAAGCAATAAGCCTGCCCTGCCCTGCCCTTTGTCAGCGCCAGATGCACGCCGCGGCAGTGATCCTCGACATGGATCCAGTCACGGGTATTTTTCCCCTGGCCGTAGACTGGCAGATTTTCGCCCTTGAGTGCGCAGGTTATGATGCGCGGGATCAATTTTTCCGGATGCTGGCGCGGGCCGTAATTATTGGTGCAGTTGGTGATGAGGGTGGGCAGTCCATAGGTTTCGTGCCAGGCACGGGCAAGGTGATTGCCTGCCGCCTTGGAGGCGGAATAAGGCGAATTGGGCCGTATCGGCGATTCTTCGCTGAATTTTCCCGTATCGCCCAGCGTGCCGTAAACTTCGTCCGTGGACACCTGAAGGTGGCGATAATGCTTACGTTTTTCTGGATTCATGCCGCCCCACCATGCGCGCGAAGCCTCCAGCAGCGAGTAGGTGCCGTTGATATTGGTTTCGATGAACGAGGCTGGGTTTTCGATGGAGTTATCCACGTGCGATTCGGCGGCGAAGCAAACTACCGCCTCTATCACATGTTTCTTAAGGAGCGCAAGAATCAGTGCGCCGTCGCGGATGTCGCCGGTGACAAACTCAAACATTCCCTTGATATGCGCCATGTTCTCGCGGTGCCCGGCATAGGTGAGCGCATCCAGCACCACCACGCGGTCGCCTGCCTGAACGCGCTGCTCCACGTAAGTGGAGCCGATAAACCCGGCGCCGCCGGTGACAAGGAGGTTCAAAGCCATCGCCGCATGTATAGCGGATGGCGGATGGCGCTGCAAGTCACTTGGGCATCGAAAACATGCGAATATTTGATTGGCTTAAGTAAGTCCTTCTATCTGTTTGGTGCCGTTATTTCCGAAGGAGTTTGTAGGAGCTATGTTTAGGGCAAGAGGGGCTTCTCCAAGGTTTTTCATAGAATCGAATCCCGGCATATTTAGTGCGCCATGGCGTAATATTCTGCGTTCAGGAAAGCGTAAGGATGGCCATTGTTTCCCGGTACTGGGTTCAGTTGATAATGTTTTTTTAAAATCAAGGTTCTTAAACCGCTCGTCTTTTTTTAAGTCTCCGGCAATTGTTTTCGCAGCCTCGATCTCTTGCTCCGTTAAAGGTGGCTTTCCAAAGCTCTTGAGGCCATTATTTATATCTCCAAGAGTAAGCCCCATTCTAGCAAGCGCTACGATGGTTACTTGCTCTCTCAAGTCGGGCCACTCTCCAAATTTTTGTTCTATAACCTGTGAAATAACGTGTTTGTCCAATTTTGTTTTTCCAGAGTTTTCCCACAGTCGGTTATAAAGTTCGGGTTTTGTCTCTATCAGCAAATCGCCAGCAGGATTCAAAATACCCCTAAAATCATCCAATTTTTTTCCAAGGGGGTCGCTTCCAATAAGAGTTAGTTTATATTGTCCAGCTCTTATAGTTGTGCCCGCAATAAATTCCAGGCGTTCCATTTCATCCTGAGATTTTTCCGTCTCATTCTGCGTCATAATCTACCATTTTTATTGAATTATACATTATAATCGCTAACAAATCGTTAATTGCGGCGCTCTACTTCGGCATCGAGAATCCGATGGGGATACGGGCGTTGTAAAGGCGGTCCGCGGGATAACTGTCGGGCAGGGGCGGCACCGGGTTGGCGTGCTCCATCATGGCGAGAATGGCGCGGTCGAGAATGGCATGGCCGGTGGAGCGCGCAATCTGATATTCGCGAATGCGGCCCTGATGATCGATGGTGATAAGCAATATGCCGCGCCCTTCCAGTTTCCGCCGTTGCGCCTCCTTGGGATAGATCTTGTGCTGCGCGAACCACAGCGACAGCAGCACATCATAAGCGCGGATTGTGTCTTCTTCGGCCCATGCGCTGTTGCCAAGGGGAGAGCCACGGATGATGCTCTGCCCCGCCGGGGATCCCGGCGTTGCGGCGAGGGGAGC
>CAZXYG010000065.1:1011-7656 GCA_964644885.1 uncultured Rickettsiales bacterium | reverse complement strand
AAAGAACCGGAACGTTTTAAAACCAACCCTGCCCATCACAAAGTGGGACTAAACAATTAGCCATTATCAATCCCCTTATAAAGGTTACAAAAAAAATTCCAAAAACCCCGCGAGCCGTGCGGCCTACCGCTTCGACCCGCCCCTCTCCCGAGAAGGGCATGCCAGAATTACTATGCTCGTCTCTAGACGAACCGCGACACAACTACAAGCACTTTTGCAGGAAGACTTCAACTCTTTTTCGGAGCGTTCACGAAAATGCCGCAGCGAAATGCTTCACTTAGAGAAACGATGTTGCAGAAAGGTAACAGTTCTAGGTGCCATATATATCATCCAGCACTCGGCGCAGCGAAGGTCGCATGGGAACGTCACCGCTCATAAAAATGCGCTCCCTGATCGCTTCCTCCGGCGCCGCGTTGAAAAAATCCGGATCAATTCCGATATGCCGTGCTACGCGCATAAGAAGCGCGCGCGGATCACGAGAAATATCTTCGCATTCCAACACCAGCAGTTGCTCCTCCGGGAATACCGAACGCCACCGCGCAAGACAGTTTTCATAATCGCCCCTGCGCCGCGACGCTTCCGAGCGGAAATGCTTCTCAAACCATTTATCCGGAGTCGCTTGATACTCCCTTCCTTGACGGGCAAGCTCCATCAACGCATGCGACCAGGCCCGCTCCTTGGGGGTGCGGCGGATAAATAGGAGCCGGATTCCTGAATTCATGGCATGCACTTCTTGTATCCGCCGCTCCGGCAGCAGCGCATAGGAGGGCGTGATCTCGCCTTGCGCTTTATTCCGATGCGGAAACAGCGAGGTATACCAATCCAACCCCCTTCCGTGCCATATGTCCCAAAAATGCACTTCCTTGGCGGGCATATAAATGCCGGGATGTCGCGCGAGCTGAGCATAGAGCCACGTGGTGCCCGCTTTCTGCGCGCCAATGCCGAGAAAGCCTGGAGAGTTCCGAGAGTTGCGAGTGGCGAATTGCGTGAGCGCTCGTTTCGTCATGCAGAAAACCTTTTTTCCGATTTTCCGGTTCTCCAGCGCTCTCATTCCCGCTTCATATAACGCCCGATCGAGCTGCGTCAGTTCTTCGATCTTCCTCCGCGTCTCCGGCGCGAGCGTCATCTCTTCCTCCGGCGCTCGGTTAAGGTCAGGCGCGGCGGCATCGCATTTCCAGCCGAACTGTCCCTCAAGCCGCGCCACGGATTCCTTAAATCGCTCCGTCACTCCCACAAACGCGCATTGCGCCATGCGCTCCTGCGCCAGCATGAACAAATCAGGCTCTTCGAGAGCAGCGCTGCAATACGCCATCAACCTACCCAAGCTTGGCTCGAGAGGTTTATTGTCATCATCCGTATATTTTTCCTTTAAATCCCACATATCGGCCATATTGCGCGTTTGAAAATTTGAAATGAGCCGCCGCGCGGGTGGATGCTCCAAGAATTCCTCGATGGAAACATCCCGCCCCTTGAATGCCGGATACATCCAGTGGCTTTTCTCGCGGGCGATATGGCGATAATGCGAAACCGTGCGCGCCACAGGATCGCGCAGCATCGTAATGATGCGGGGCTTGCGGGCAAGATACGAAACGGGCGTCCATCCCATATGGCCGCGAATGAACGGGTAAGCGGAAAGCTTTCCCGCCTCCCCCGCCTTCACCCATTTTGCAAATTCATTCGTGAGATAAACCGGCGCAATTTCCTCCGGCGTGAACTGCGCGTCGATCAAGCTGCGGAATGAGGTTCCCGCCGTCTTGGCGATATGGAGAAAATATATCTGATGACCGATCACGGATTACCGATCGCCGATTGCACTTCAAAATCCACGATCCCTGTTGCCTTTAGCCCCGGCTCGTCAGCAACGCGGAACATGCAGGCATCAAGAATGCGATGCAGCATCACCCGCTCGCCATTCACGATGCCGCTGCATCCCGCGTTGGTGAAGTAAACGCCCGGCAGCAACAGACAGCGGAAAGTAAATTTTATTTTGCCGACTCCCGGCTCCCGGTCCCCGGCTTCTTTCTCCGTATGCGTAGTGGCGCCGCCCAGAACCACTCCGCTTTTGGTTTTGATATTCATGCCAAAGCGCGCACCCCGCGCCGCTTCCGCAAAATGCACGTCGTAAGCATAGATATACCGCTGTCCGCGCTTCAGCACGTTTACCTTTTTGCCCTTCAATGTGGTAATGCGGGGATTCCTTATTTCCGCTCCACGCTTCTCATATTCCACCGTACTCTCCGGCTCCATCCCCTCATCCAACGCTTCTTCACTCGACTCTCGGCTCTCAAGCCTCAAGCCTTTCTTCACGTCCTCCCTTTTTTCCTCAGGCGCGAACATCAGCCGCCCGTATTGCGCCAGCACCGGCTTGGACGCGCCGTCCATCAGTATTTCACCATCATCCATCAGCAATACGCGGCCGCAGAGTTCCTGCACGGTCTGCGCGGCATGAGAGACAAGTAAGATGGTGGCGCCACTCTCCTGCATTTCTCGTATGCGCGCAAAGCATTTGCGCTGAAAGGCAATATCGCCCACCGCCAGCGCCTCGTCCACGATCAGGATATCCGGATCAGCGGCCACCGCCACGGCGAAGGCCAGCCGCACCACCATACCGCTTGAGTACGTCCTGACCGGCTGTCCGACATGCGCTGCGTCGATGCCGGAGAACGCCACGATGGCATCGTATTTCTCCTTTAATTCCCTGCGGCCCATACCGAGAATCTGGGCATTCAGCAAGATATTCTCCCTGCCGGTGAACTCGGGGTTGAAGCCCGCTCCCAACTCCAGCAAGGCTGAAACGCGTCCGTTCACCTGCATCCTTCCTGCCGTGGGCGTCAGCGTGCCGCAAATAAGCTGTAGCAAAGTAGATTTCCCGGAGCCGTTCCGCCCTACGATGCCCACCGTCTCACCTTTTTTGATTTCAAATGTAGCGGGTTTCAACGCCTCGAACGGCCGGAACCATGGCTTCCAGCGAAAAACAAATTGCTTCAGCCGGTCGGCGGGAGAGCTATAAAGAAAATAGGTTTTAGCCAGGCCTTCGGCCTTTATTGCTACTGGTTTCTGATTTCCGGCTTCTAAACCCTGCCTAGATAACATCCGCGAACCCCTTGCGCGTCTTCTGGAACCAGATATATCCGCCTACGCATACCAGCACGCTCACGAATGCGTATTTCACCAATCCGGCCCAGTCCGGCATCCGCCCCCACAGAATGACTTCCCGCGCCTGATCCACGATGAAGGAAAGCGGGTTAAAATAGATATAGGGCCGCACGATTTCCGGCAGCGCCTCGGCGGGATAGAAGATAGTGCTGAGAAAAAGCAGCACTGTGGTAATCACCCCCGTGATCTGCCTTATATCGCGCAAATAGACGCCCAGCGAAGCCAGCAGCCAGCCTATGCCCAGCGCCATCAGCACGAACGGCAGCAGCACCAGCGGCAACAATACTATCGTCCAGGGAATCGCGCCGTCCATATAAAGCAGCCCCGCCATCAGCACCAGCAGGCTCACGCCATACTGAAATAATCCCGCCAGCACCATCACCCACGCCAACACATGCAAGGGAAACACCACGCGCTTTACATAGCTCACATTCTCCAGCACCAGCCCCGGCGCGCGGATAATACATTCGGCCAGAAACGCATGCAGCATCAGCCCGGAAAATAACACCAGGGCGAACTTACCTTCACCAGCATTTCCATCCACACTCCATCGCGCCTTGAACACAAAGGCGAACACGAACGTATAGACTGCAAGCATCAATAGCGGGTTCACCAGCGCCCACAGCACCCCCAACGCCGAACCTCGGTAACGCGCCGCGATCTCACGCTTGGCAAGCTGAAGGGCTAGCGTGGCGTTCACGGCTAGGCCAGCCCCTGGAACACGTCAAGAGGGCTTTGGCCGGGGAAGAATTCATCCCACAGCACCACGGCCCAGATAAAAACGGCGGTAAGCGCAGCCAGAAACACAGCCGCGCTGCCCGTATCCTTGGCCTTTTTGATGAGCGGATCCTGCTTCGGCGAAATCTTATCCGCCACCGCTTCGATGGCGGTATTGAGCAACTCCACCACTAACACCAGCAGCACGCTGCCGATAAGCAGCGCCTGCTTGGAAGGCGTATCGCCAAACCAGAGCCCCGCCGGAATCGCCGCCGCCGCGAAAGCAATCTCAATGCGGAACGCCAGTTCGTCATGGAACGCCGTGCGAAGGCCCGCTATGGAGTATCTAAGCGCCGCGAGAAGCTTCATGTATATTTTCTTCATTTTAATATTTTCTTAACAATGATACAGTATACTGCGGCTTTGGATATCCCGTTTATAGGAGAAAGAAATGGCAAAGTACACAGGAGACAGGAGGGCATTCTTGCAAGAATCCTTTTGGATAGGCGCAAGATTTGGAGATGGGGGCGATACAAAAGCTCAGGCCATTAAGACTCTGGAAAGCAAAGGCTGGACAGCGCAGGTGCTATTTGATGAAATTGTGCGGCTCAGCGCGAAGCGTGGTGAGAAGCCTGCACCACAACTCGACGCCGCCAGACAGCAATCTGTCGCTGGCTGTATTGCATGTTTGAGCGCTCTAAAACTACATGGAGAAATAGCAGAGAACCCTATGGATTTGTCCGCTACCGGAGTGATGAAGTTGACGGAAGCGTATCTGCACTCCGTCGCTGCACACCTTGAGGCACGCAGCACAGAAATGGATGTAGATACCATGAATGGAATACTTGATGAAGCAAGTAAACGCGCCCGAAAAGCAGAACAGCATGTCCAACTCAACAGCTCTGCACCTAGCCATTTCGTTTTAGGAGTTCTGAGCACCACCATGAACACGCCTACTAGTGCAAAGAAAACCGGTGCGAGTGAAACAGAATTTTTAAGAAAAGCACATACCGCAATGATGGCAGAGGCAGAAACATTAACGGGCGTGGTGTTGCCTTCTCAAGCGAGAATGGCGAGCGCTTAAATCTACGCCACCTTGGCCAGCCCGATTTTGACCGTCGCGCCTTCAAGCGTGTTTTCCGTCACGAAGTCGAGATTGGCCGCACCGCCCAGTTTCAATTCCTTCGCCAATGTCTGCTCGGTGACATAGTTGCGGTTGGCTTCCACGGCTTTTGTGACTTGCTCCGGCGCGTCGAGCGCCAACTTTATGCGGTCGGAGATATGGAAGCCCGCCGCCTTCCTGGCTTCCTGCACCATCCGCACCACGTCCCGCGCGATGCCCTCCGCTTTCAGTTCGGGAGTAATCTCGAGATCCAGCACCACTAGTGCGTCGTTGGTGGAAAGCGCCTGCGCGCCTCTAGGCGCTTTTGGCACCAAATCGAATTTGAAATCCCCTCTGGAGAGAATCTCTCCTGCAACTTCTACAGTTTCATCGTGGTTTTTTTTCCAATTGCCTTGTTTTGCTGCACTAGCAACTTCTTTCATTTTTGGGCCCAATCTCTTCCCAACAACAGGGAAATTTATATTAAGCTTTAACGTTGCATAGATTTCAAGTTCATCACTAATTTCTATCTCTTTAACATTAACCTCTTCCTTAATAGCGTCTTTAATCTGCGTCAGCATTTTATTAAGCAGCGGAGCATTTCTAGTTATAAGCTTCAATTTTTTCAACGGCTGACGTACGCGTATGTTTTCTTCGCTACGCACCGCCAATGCCGCACTGCAAGCAAGTTTTGCCGTGTCTTCCATCACTTCTTCTAAGATTATTCCGCCTCTATCTGTGGCATTCCGCACAAGATTACTTACGTCAGGAAAATCTTGGAGATGCACACTATTATTCTTAATAAATACACCACCATTAATCCCCATAAATATAGCTTCTAGCGTCAACGGCAGCAGGGGGGCTGCCGCACGAGATATAACATGCAGAACTGTGTAAAGCGTATCATATGCCGCTTGTTTATCGTCATCTATGCCATCTTTGCCGGAACGCCAAAACCGATCGCGACTACGCCGAATATACCAATTGCTCAGCGCTTCAAAGAAATCCTGTACTGCTTGACAGGCTTGAGGCGTATCAAACGCTGATAGGGCGTTATCAATATTGTTCACCGCCTTTTTTAACTTCAGAAGGATATATCTATCCAAATGATTGTTCACGGAGTCAGCTATCAACTCCGCCCGCACCCTGTCCGCATTGGCGTACAGCGTGAAAAAGTTATACGCGTTCCAGATCGGCTTGATGGCGAGCCGCACCACGTCGCGGATGTCGCTGCCGTCGGTACTTACGATCAGATCACCGCCATGCATCACCGGGCCGGAGACTAGGAACCAGCGCATAGCGTCGGCGCCGTATTTGTCGAACATCTCCAGCGGGTCGGCGTAGTTTTTCAACCGCTTTGAAAGCTTATGGTGATGGCCGAACGCATCCTTCTGCGCCGAGAGAATCACACCGTGGCAGATGCAGTTTTTGAACGGCTCTTTGTCGAACAGGGCGGTCGCCAGCACCATCAGCGTATAGAACCAGCCGCGCGTCTGCGCCACGTATTCCACAATAAAATCCGCCGGGAAATGTTTCTCGAACCATTCTTTGTTCTCGAAGGGATAATGCACCTGTGCAAAGGGCATGGAGCCTGATTCAAACCAGCAATCGAACACGTCCGGCACCCGCCGCCAAATCTCGCCGTTTTCCGTTTTGGTAAGATTATCGAT
>CAZXYG010000065.1:0-1001 GCA_964644885.1 uncultured Rickettsiales bacterium | reverse complement strand
CTGAAAAATTTTTCCAGCTCCCCTATCGACCCAAACACCTTGATCTTCCCGCTCTCCGTTTTCCATACCGGGATGGGCGTGCCCCAGAAGCGGTTGCGGCTGATCGACCAGTCGCGCGCGTTCTCCAGCCATTTGCCGAAAAGGCCGTCGCGGATGTGCGAAGGAATCCAGTTGATGCGCTGGTTCAGTTTGACCATGCGATCCTTGAACTTGGTGACTTCCACGTACCAGCTCGGCACCACCTTGTAGATCAGCGGCGTATCGGTGCGCCAACAATGGGGGTAATTATGGGTGATGACTTCCTGTTTTATCAGGCTTCCCCGTTTCTTAAGGTAGTCAATGATACGCAAATTCGCGAGGCCGAATTTGCGGAGCTGTTCCTCGGAATAAGGCTCGCTTCCATCTTTCTTCGTCTCCGCGATTACATTAATGCCTTTAAGGGAGAGAATGCCGTCTTTGTAAGGCTGTCTCGTGTATTCCGGATCAGATATTTTTTCGACCCCCTTTAATCTTCCACCCTCTTCATAAGAAGGGGTATGTAAACTGACTGTAGTCAACGGCTCATCATCAACAAAAACGCCGGTTTCTATATTAAAATCCCTTATAGCCCACGTATATCTTCCCGACTCATCTACCGGACACACAACCCCTATTCCATGATCAGCGCATATTTTCTGGTCATCTTCACCGAATCCTGGTGCAAGATGTACGATTCCTGTTCCTTCACCCTCTTCGACAAAATCTCCAGGAAGTATTGTAAAGGCCTTGGGGTAATGATCGGCAAGCCTGAAGCCACTCCAAATATCAGGAGCAATCACTCCCGGCTGTTCTTCCTTGATATATTCAAAATAGCGAAACAGCGGCTCATACTCCAAACCCAATAGTTCCTTACCGCCGATCGTTAGCGTAAGGTCGCCCAATCCATATTTTCCTGCCGCTTCTCTAGCGAGAATATAGCACACTCGCTTGCTCCCCCCTTGCGGGGGAGCGGCGGTTTCGCA
>CAZXYG010000064.1:1217-7978 GCA_964644885.1 uncultured Rickettsiales bacterium | reverse complement strand
ATATAGCACCCGAAAAAACCTGGCTCGAAAGCGCCCGCCGTGCCCTGGGCATCGAGCAGGAAGGCCTGGTTGCACTTTTCGCCGCACTGGAGGGCGGGCTTGGCGTCAACCTTTCAAAATCCATGGAAATCATCAAGCGCACGGAAGGCCGCGTCATCGTTTCTGGCATGGGCAAGAGCGGCCATATCGCACGCAAGATCGTGGCGACGCTGGCCTCCACCGGATCGCCTGCGCTCTTCGTGCACCCCGCCGAGGCCAGCCACGGCGATCTCGGCATGATCGCCAAGCAGGATGCGGTGGTGCTGCTTTCCAATTCCGGCGAAACGGCCGAACTGCAGGATATTGTTTATTACACGCGGCGCTTCGGGATTCCGTTGGTCGCCATCGTGCGCCGCAAGGGTTCGATGCTGGTCGAGGCGGCGGATATCGCCTTCGTGCTGCCGGAAGTCGAGGAAGCCTCGCCCATGGGCGCGCCCACCACTTCCACTACCATGATGCTGGCTTGGGGCGACGCGCTGGCGATGGCGTTATTGCAGCGGCGCGGCTTTACCAACGAAGATTTCGGCGCGCTTCACCCCGGCGGCAAGCTGGGGAAAGCTTTTATCCGCGTCGATCAAATCATGCGCAGAAGTGAAGATTTGCCGGCAGTCAGAAAGAACGCGCCGATGTCCGAGGTGCTGCTTGTCATGACCGCCAAGGCTCTGGGTTGTGCGATAGTGGTGGATAAGCAGGGCAAGGCGGTTGGCATCATCACCGACGGCGATTTGCGCCGACACATGGAAGGTGGCCTGCTGAAACAAACGGCGGAATACGTCATGACCCCCAACCCCCGCACCGTGGAGCACTCCATGCTGGCCGTGGAGGCGCTGGGCCTGATGAACGCGCATTCCGTCACATCCTTGTGCGTGGCCGACACGCAGGGGAAGCTTGCGGGCATTCTACACATCCACGATATCCTGCGCGCCGGCGTGGTGTAAATCTTTCCCGCGCCATGAACCGAGCGATTAAACGCGCAATGATTTTCGGAGCCGGGCGTGGCACGCGCATGCGGCCCATTACCGACCATACGCCCAAGCCGCTGGCGCCGGTGAACGGCAGGCCCATTATTGATTACGCGCTGGAGAAACTGGCGGAATATGGAATCGAGCGCGTGGTTGTGAACACACATCACCTGGCGGAAAAATTGGAAGCGTATTTGAAGGGACTATGGGAATCAGAAAATCCAGTCCTCAGCCCCCAGCCCCCAGCCTCTTTTGAAATCATCACCGTCCGCGAGAAAACACTCCTTGAAACCGGCGGCGGGCTGGTCAACGCCCTGCCCTGGCTCGGCGAAGAGGAACCGTTCTTCGTCATCAACGGCGACGTGATATGGCAGGATGGCGCCGAACCAACGCTCCTGCGTTTGCAGAAAGCCTACGACCCGGAACGCATGGACGCGCTGTTGTTACTGGTCAAGCGCGAGGAAGCACGGGGATATGAGGGCGACGGCGATTTCACGTTATCAAGCGGCGGCGTCCTCTCAAAAAATGGCCGGGGAAAGCAGCCTTATGTTTTTTCCGGCATTCAGATCATGCACCCCAAATTCCTGGCCGGATACGCCGCAGAGCCGTTTTCATTGAGCCGCATTTACAGGAAAAAGACGCTTCACGGCATCGCGCATACCGGCAAGTGGTGGCATATCGGCACACAAGAGGGGCTTGAGAGAGCCTTAAGGGTTGATGATGCGTAGCTGATTTTTACCCGTACGCATTGCGGGCATCACCATGGTTACGGCACGCACTCCAACCAATTGGGATTGTACGATTTAACCGCGCCCTGCCACGCTTCTTTGCACTGTCCATTATCGCACCAGCACGCATTGAGATTGAAATTAATGACACTTGGCTTTGAGATGCACGAGCCAATATTGTGACCGTCGGGCAGTGCTGGGCTTGGCGCACAATCGGAAGGTAGTGTGCACGGCGCGTATATTTTCGGATAGCTGCGGCCTGGACAGAGAACTCCACCGAAGGGACAACGTGCCGTGCATCTCGGCGCTCTGCTAGTGTCGGTGTCGGTGCAGAAACCACCCGCTTGACAGGCAAGAGTCCCTCCCGATCCCTGCTGCGCACAACCCGCCACTGTGCAGGGGCCTATCGTGCAAATATTCGCGGCAGTGCACTGATTCGGCGGAGGAGGAGTCGGGCAATATTGCTTGCCTACGGAATCCACGCAATAGCCTTCCGGCGTTTTACACGTATCCCCGGTTTTGCAATCGCCGGCGCCGACGCATTTCGGATTGCAGATCAGCGGCGGGATTACTTGTGGGCAATAGGTGACGTCCGAAGGAGTTTTGCAATGCCCGTCCGGCAGGCATGTATCCCCGGTTTTGCAATCGCTATCGGCGGCGCATTTGGGAGAACAACCCGCCGGCGGCAATATTATGGCACCCGTGTTGTAATAACGCGGCTCGTTGCCGCTATTGACCGGCGCAGGCACCGACCAAGGATAGGGTATCAGTTTCGCAAGAGCTCCCAATATATTGCCTTTCTTGAATTCGGTGACGATGGCAAATACGTCGCCCTGGATGCGTTCCGAAAGGCCGAAATAAGGTATGCCTTTCACCGGCGCATTGATATTCAGCAGCTTGAAGATTTCAGTGACGACACCCGGCAGGAACGTCGAAAGCTCCTTCTGCCCCGCCTTGGTGAGATTGGTGATCCGCTCGCTGCGCGGCAGCTCCATGCCCCGCAACTCGAAAGGAGGCTCGCACAGGCCCCATCGCTTGCGGAGCGCATCCAGCGTCGTATCGTAATTATAGGAACCGACATATCCGCACCGCCAGTCCTCCGTTCCGGGCGCGGGCAGCGTGAGGCCAGCTACATCGATATCCTTGGTGAATCCCGGCTTGGCGGGATCCGGACACTGCAGCACCTTAACAATCGCGCCGTCCTTATCCGTCATGGCCTGCATGCCGGCGCACACCACTTGCGGCGTTTCCGCCAGGAGGGAGCAATAGTCAATCAGTTGCGGCGCGGCGCACACCGGACGCGCCAGATCCGCCTGCCCGCCGGTCAAGGGCGGGTAATAGGGCTGCGCCGGAGGCTGCGGCAAGAGATATTTGACGGGCGAAAAGGAATTGTCCGGATCGGTCAGAGTCCGCAGGAATGCGTTTTCATTCTTGGGGTTAGGGTTTGGCACGTAAATGCTGGTTCGGCTGGCGGCGTCGCTATAAAGCCCTTCCGGCGCGATGGCGGTATAGATCGCGGCTTTCGGGTAATAATCGGCGCGAGGGCGATATACTTTGAGCCGCTCCCAATTCGGTTCCCAGCAGAATCCGTTATCGGCGTCCGCGCATAGGCCAAAATTTTTCTTCTTGTCGATGGTAGCGCCCGCCACCATGCTGGTCACAAGCGGCGTAAGTTGATTTTTGCTCTTGTCGTCGGGCTTGGCCGGATTCTTGAAAAGCGTGCGCGTGGTCAGCGATTTCCAGCGATTGGTATTGCCGCAGGCATCTTGGTTCTTGCCCCAGTTCCACTCCGTGACGGCGACAGCGGGATTCGCGGCCACGCTGGCTTCGAGCAGCAGCGGGAACGTGTACGTGACACACGACAGCAAATCGTCGCACCAGGCGCTTCCGCCCCCCGGCACGACCGGCGGCGGCTCCGATTTGAATCCATTGATGTAACAAGGATTATTTGGCTTGGTGTTGGTGAAGTTCGTGGCTTCCACATAGGCGACATGGCGGCGTGAGCGCGCATCGCTGCCATCCGCGTTGCGCAACTGCTCGTCCCAAATGACGATGTCTCCGCTCCGCGCGCAATCCAAGCCTTTATATTCGTAAGCGGTAACGGCGGCCTTGCCGGAAAGAGTCTGCGCGACATCGCTGATGCCGCGCGCGCGCGTCCACAGCTTCGCTTCAGGATGCGTGAACCGGCGCGCGAATTCAGGCCCGGCGTAACCGCGCCACATCAGCGGCCAGATCAGCTTGATGGACCCAACCTGCTTGCTGACCGGATCATACCGCTTGGTGTTGAACACCGCACCGCCGCGGCGCAACACATACGCCTCGGATGATCCCTCAATGAACGTCTTGCTGTAATCGCAGATACAGTTCAGGCGGAACAGCTTGATGCACCTGGCCTGGTAAAGCATCAACTCGTACCAGCCGCCGATATCGCAGCCGCGCGCGCCCACGATCGCATCCGTTGCGCGCTGGCTTGAGCCGCGCTTGGTTTTCACCTTGTCCGAAGGACGCACCTCCGGCGGATCGGATGGATCCAGACGCATCTTTCTGCCGTATTCATCTTGGATGGTTCCGGCGGCTGCTTGATTTCCCTGTTTATCAAGTTCTTCGGCCACGGTAGTTGTAGCGGGCGCCGTTTCGCCCACATGCCGCTGCGAGGCGAACGGATAGGGAATAACCGCCTCCATATAGGGGAAGCGGCTGCTTCTTGCCTGGCTGAAAAAGGTAAGCTCATGGCTCTTATAGACCGTTTCATCATCCTTCACGGCCGCAGGATCGCCCTTGATGCCCTTATCCTTCGTCTCCACCGGCTTGATCGGCAAACGCGCCAAGATATTAGGCTCGAAACCCGTCCATCGCAGATTGGTGCCTTTCGGAAGGCCGCCGGCGGCGAAGTTATCATTCTCGTAGACGGTCGTGGAAGGCGTGATGCCCATGGATACTTCGCGCTCCAGAATCACATTCGCATCGGCCCGCGCCTTGTGGAAGCACCCCAGCCAGCGATCGTATTGCTCGGTGGGATTGCATTGCGACGGGAAGCCGACGTAATATTCCGCCTGCTTCACGATTGGATAAGGCACGGGGCATCCCGGCGTAAGCTTATTCGGCGGCACATTGGCGTACATCACGCCGTAAGGAAAACTCAGATTGCCAATAAAGGGAATGCTGCTCAGCGCGCCGCCTACGAAGGGAATTTCACTGAGGCCGAGGCGCAGGATGTTGGGCACGAAGGCCATTATGTCAACCGTCGATGCCACGACAGCCAACCCGGTGGGAAGCCCTGGAAGTATGGGCGGAAGATAATAATCTTCAGGGAAGGGAGCGCTCCCCGGAGGCACGAGCATAGTGGGATGTTCGCATTCCGTGACCTTGGGATCAAGTCCGGCGCCGCCTTGCCCCGGAGTTTCCTTCAGGCTCTGCTGGCACGTGCACCAATTCTCATTGCATTTCCACGTTTGAACGATGTCATCATTGCAGTTGCACCAGAACCGCTTTTTGGGCAGCGGCGTGGGCACCACCTGATCGAAACGCGGCTCGCAGCAATTGATAGAATTCTGGGCATCGTCGACAAAATCGCCCGTATAAATTAAATCAAACGGCGGCGGCAAGGGAACCATGGTTTCCGTCGGAAACATGCGTAGAGGATTCGGCGCACGGTAGAGCATGCACAAACCGAATATAGGATCCCGCGCCCGGCACGAAACATAGGGAACGCCAGGCCCCAGATGGCCCATGCGTTGACGGCGCTCCAGGCTCGGCTCCTCCGGGAGAAGAATGTTCATCGGCGAAGCGCCTTGGCGCTCGGAATGCGCGCACTTCCAGCAATCGCACCACGTGGCCGTGGGATCACCCGCCGACGGCATCAGCCCGACGGGAAACGGCAACGGATGCGTGGGCTTGCGATTAAGGGGCAGAACGAAGGGCGGCTCCTCATCGAAGGAAACAAACCCCGCGCATACCGGCTGCCTTTCGGGAAGGCCGTCCCAGCGCTTATCCGCCGTGCCGCCCACGGCGCCAAGCTGCGCATGCGCGTCGGAAATCATATTCCATTCGTTATCACGCAACGACGCAAGAACCTCCCCGGAACGGCGAAGGAAGGCACCGGTATCCCAGCACGGCGGGTTAGGATACGAATTAATGCATTTCGCGATGTCCCCGACGGCACGCTTTCCCGCCTTGATCGCCTTGGCGATATCAGAAGGGCTAAATGAGGGATCCTTCAAAAAGTTTATCAAATCTGTCGTGTTGTTGTTATAGAGAAGCTCAGCAATCTCTGTGGCGTTCACCCCCGCGATGTCGTTGATGATATCGGCGAGTTTGATGCGTGCCAAGGCGTCGCTTGCCGTAGTAAGAAATTTATCGATGTCATCTATCAGTAATAGAAGATCCGAAATAAAATCCACAGACAATATCGAATTCACGAACGCATAGTATTGTTCTTTCAGATCTGCTCTTAATTCCTTCAGTTCATCAAGATAGGCGTTGATCTTATCGATCGGCAGTTTATTCACGAGATTCGTGAATTTATCTTTCATTGTGTCGGAAAATTCTTGTATTTCCTCGGGCGTATATTTTTTCGCCAGCTCCTTGAATTTTTCCTTGTCTATGCCAAGCGCCGCCAGCGTCGCCCACCCGAACGTCGTGCCCAGATTTTTACCGGGGCAGTATTTCCAGTCCGGGCGGCAGTCAAAGGCCACCTTGGTACACGCCCAGGGCGTCGCCATGAACGGGCCGGTGCAATCCAGAAAACTGCGCAGGAATTCATAATTGTACCGCTCCAGGCGGTACTGCAGCACGTCGATCTGGTCGTGCAAGCGGTCATAGAGGCCACGCCACTTGTCGCACAAATTCCTATATCCGAAGAAGCGCGCAAAGTTTCTCTTGTTCGTGCTTTCTTCCTGCCTTTTAAAACAAAGTGATCCGACGTCGCGATCCCCCCATGAAAACCATCCACCGGTTGAAGGAGTCATTGTTATGGAAGAAGTGAAAGGCGATGTGACCACGAACCAATTTAGCGGTGGTTTTTGGTTTAAGA
>CAZXYG010000064.1:0-1207 GCA_964644885.1 uncultured Rickettsiales bacterium | reverse complement strand
CCTATATCCGAAGAAGCGCGCAAAGTTTCTCTTGTTCGTGCTTTCTTCCTGCCACGGCAAACGCTCCGAAAATGCCTGACAGGTATCCCGGATGCGCTCCACCATCTTGAAATTCAGTTCCAGGCTGGTGGTGGGCACTGCAACTTCTTTCGGCCCTTCGTCCGTTACCAGTCTGCCCAGCCGTGCGCTGGTGGGAAGGCCAGGTATCTCCGTCAGCGGATCAATGTTGGGCAAGGTCGACCACTGGAAGTTATAAATCATCACCGGAAGGGTGGGAGGAAGGCCCAATCTGAGTGAAACATTCGGCAGCACGTTATCGGCATGGGGCCGGTACGGCAGCTCGAACTCGCACCAATTATGCCCGTATTCATTCGGTGACGCGCTGAATTCCGCATGCTGGGCAACGCCGCCCGGTTGGTCGAACAGGAATTGATCGCCCGTCTTGAACTGATCCCTATAAGCGCCGTAAGGATCGTAGACCGGACAGCACAAACCCGCGCCGCCGCTGCAATAGTAAGGCTCGATCGGCCCTTCCTCGTCCACGTACCAAATCCGGCCCTGCGGCTCCGGCATTTCCGTGGCGCGCAGAGCGGTCTTATCGCCCAGAAGATCGTCATTTTCGTTCAGGCAGTGCGCGGCGGGATACCTAAAGTTCACGCCGCTGAAATCCACCCGGCCCGGAAGCGACATGATGTACTCCTCATCCCCCTTTCTACTATCGTTAACGCTCGGATTCAGGTTCGGAGGTATCGGAAACGGAAGATGCATCATGGCAAGCGGCGGCACGACGCAACTCGGATCGTAATAGCAGGGATCGCCGGTGGGGAGCAATATGTTGCGCATAAAGTTCAGGCGCAGCCAGCCCACGTTCTCATCGCAGGTATCGAATTTGTCGGGCCACCATTCGCCCGAAACGCCGGATTTGCATTCGCGCTTAGCGAAATCGATATAACGGAAATTGAACGGCAGAATACTATCGGGAATGCCTATGTTAAGGCCGAAGGTATCCATCGAAAGATCCCACGTCTTGGCGGGATTGTCGTTTCCCATCAAGAGATCGCCGCGACCGTTGGCGATGCGCCTGAGGCAGACGCTATTCTCCGGCCTGTTGGTGAGGTAGCCGCGGGCGGCAAAGTTGTACCAGTCGTATTGCTCGGAGCGCATGGTACGCCCGCCCGGCCCCTCCCATATGCCCTGGCCCACCAGC
>CAZXYG010000063.1:5222-8270 GCA_964644885.1 uncultured Rickettsiales bacterium | reverse complement strand
GTAGTTGTGTTCGTGCGACTTCTTCTAAAACCTTACAAATTCTTCTTATACAGTTTCTCGTCGAGTTCCCCCTCGGTGCGGTCGATGATGAGGGTAATCGCTGCGTCGCCCGTGATGTTCACGGTGGTGCGGAACATGTCGAGGATCCGGTCCACTCCGAGAATCAGCGCGATGCCTTCCATGGGCAGCCCGACGGACGAAAGCACCATGCCCATGAAAATGATCGAGCCGCTGGGTATCCCAGCCGCGCCGATCGAGCCTAGCGTGCAGGTGAGGGTAAGCGTTAGATAATCCTGGAAATCCAGTTGGATGCCGTACATCTGCGAGAAGAAAACCGCCATGATTCCGAGATAAATTGCGGTGCCATCCATGTTAACGCAGGCGCCCAGCGGCATCATGAAATTGCTGCTGCTCGTGGAGACGCCCATCTTATCCTGAAGCTCGCGCATGGCGGTGGTAAGTGTGGCTTTGCTGCTGCTTGTCGAGAACGCCATGACCTGCGTCGTGATCATCTTGCGGTAGAACGGCAGCGGAGAAATCCTGCCGAAAAAGGTAATCAGCACGCCGAAGAATAAATATTGCAGGAAGCAGGCGCCGATGACAAGCACGACCAGTTTAAGCAGGCTTAAAAGCACTTCGAAGCCGGTGGTTCCCACCAGTGAGGCGATGAAACCGAACACCGCGAGCGGCGCTAGCCGAACGATCCACTCGATCATCCTGAATACGACATGCGCCATTTCCTGATTGAGTTCTTTCACGCGAGCCGTTTTGCCGCGGATGTTATTCATCACGACGCCGGTGAAGACCGCGAAGATCACGATCTGCAGATACATGTCGTCAGCTAGGGCGTGGATGATGTTGGAGGGAATCAGACCCATCAGGAATTCGCCGATCGAAGGCGGCGGTGGGGTGGACGTGGCAATTGCCGAGGGGACTTCGCTGTGCACGGGAGGCACGTTTACGCCGGGCTGGAAAACGGTCGCGAGGAACAAGCCCAGGATTACGGCCATGGTTGAAGTAGCCAGGTAAGCCGCTGTGCCCTTGAGCGCGATGCTTTTGAAATGGCGCGCCTCGGTGAGGCTGGTGATGCCCGCGATCAACGCAAAGAAAATGAGCGGCGCCACCACCATCTTGATCAGCTTGAAGAAAATGGTGCCGAATACCTTGAGCCATGCGGCGTCCTCGCCCATGAACGCACCCACGGTGATGCCCAGTATCATGCCGAGCGCCACCTGCTGCCACATATTCAGACCCATGAATTTCCAATCGGAAGGAGAAGCGCCAGCCATAACCCATCCCTATGTTTGTTGCATATTTCTCTAGCGTACCGGCGCGCGCTTGTCCAGCGACAATGTAAAGAGGAGCGGTTTTTTAGCGGCGCGCTCCGGTGGAAAAGTTCAGAAAGAACGGGCGTTTTCGAAGGTTAAGAGGGTACTTGCGAGAGAATGGTGCCGCTTAGGTGACTCGAACACCTGACCCCCGCATTACGAATTTTCTCCGGTAAAGATTTCAGCCTTCTGCTGACAAGGAAAGGTGTTAGACATGAACGGGTTAACAAGATTTTCGATGTCATCGACCAAAGGAACTCAGACTGCTTTGGTCGAATTCTTACGATGGTAACGCGCCAACACTAAAATAAAAGAAGCAAGGATCATATGGAAGAATGATGGGAGAGTAGTCGCAAACCAGTGGATATCAGCAGCGAAAGTTAAACCGGCAATCATACGGAGAAGCATGCTTCCGAAGTAAATGCTTCCGGTAATCAGAAAAAACTTTCCTAATTTGAGGTTTGGAGCAATTCGATCTTTCGTCATAAGAAAAATCTGCCGCCCCATGATTCCCAGAAGGATGATTTGAGAAAATAACAACCAATGATATGGCAGCCCGCTTCCCTGCCACGCTTCCAACGATGGCAGAAAGCTCACGGGAGTGTATTTCTGCATAAATTGGGCGATGACGCGAAAAGCAAAGAGTGCGATCAGAAATGATAAGATGATCGAGTACGTTTTATTTCTCATGCGAACATGCTTTTGTAATGCCTGTACCAGTCGCTTTGAATGGTTTCCTGCGGATCGTATTTTTGTTTCATTTTCAGAAATTCTGGAAATTGCGGATAGCAAGCCAGAACTTGATCTTTTCTAGCCCAGCGGTGATAGGTGAGGTAATAAGAACCGCCATAAGGCAATGCCGTGTCGATAAGCGCACGGAAATCCCGCTTGGCTTTTTCGATACCGGCAGGTGTATGGAACACTCTTAAATTAAAGATGATGCAGGCATAATCTTTCTTTGCCCATGCCAGGAAACTTTCTCTGTCTTTTTCGATGAGGCGAATCGTTCCATAAATGATGTCGAGATCGTTTTTAAGCGCCATTTTGCTTGCGCTGTGCATAAAATCAGCGAGATGCTTGCGCGGCACATAAATCTCTGAGATCATCAAGGATGCTTCGTCTTTGAAGCCAAGCTCCCTATTTAATTTGATATGATAATCATCCAAGTAGGTCGATAGTTGATGCGTATCCGACCAGTAGAGCTGGTCATTGGTGCTGAGATAGTATTGCGAATACGCCTTATAAGCCCCGCTCTTGTCGGTGAATGCCAGACGATAAAGTTTTTTCCAATCATCGACCGATAATTGCCGGTGATCGTCCTCCGCTCCGTTATCGTCTACCGGCAGATAGCACGAGAAGACGCCCTTCTTCAGAAAATCAGGAGAGACGGAATCCGTCATATATTGGAAATCGCCGTATAAATAGCCTTGTTTAATACGTTGCTCGAATGCAGGCATTAGCTCGTCAATATCCATCACCTTGACGATGCGCTTTAATCTGGTGCGCGGCATCAGGCGGAGTTTGACGCTGCTGATGACGCCGAAAAGTCCATAGCCGCCGATCGCCAGTTTGAACAATTCCGAATTATGTGACCGACTGCATTCTATCTCTTCGCCTTTAGGCGTAATTAATTTGAAGGATTCTACATCCTGAATGAATGGACGCATAGTTAGCCCACGGCCATGCACGTTGGCGGCAAGTGCGCCGCCAAGCGTTAGCG
>CAZXYG010000063.1:1690-5212 GCA_964644885.1 uncultured Rickettsiales bacterium | reverse complement strand
TAGCGCATCCGCGCCGGTTTGCTTTTGAGCGATGCTCCAAGGCTTGGGATCGCCTTTTTGTTCCTGCCAACAATGGTCAATGATCGCGGGCCACATGGTCCCGCTCTCAGCTTCTAAAATGCCTTTGTCGCCGTCCAGGGAAACGATTCGGTTTAGCGAAGTAATGTCGATAAGATCGGTATCCGTGCCGAATTGCTGCCCTCCCATCGCGTGCCGCTTGCCGGCAAGGCTTAATGTGCGGCCCTCTGCCGATGCTCGTGCCACTATTCCGGATAATTGCTGCGCCGAGGTCGGTTTGAGAATCGCGTTAACGCGGGTGGGATTAAGTTGGGAATGTATATCATTTACCAGCATTGAACCCATGGCGGTGCTTATTGAGTTGCATGCCGATAAATACGGTAGGGTGAGAAATGCGCCTGCCGCTTTTGCGGTGTAATCGATAAAATTACGCCTCGTGATGTCGTTTTTCATGTTTTTTCCTCCTCGTTACATCCCATCGTGCAGTCATGAACAGCAAACACAGCGCAACAAACTGTATGACATGGTATAGTGCATTATGGTTAAAATATTGCAGATGTAGAGAGATTTTTGCGATTTGGATAAACGATCCCGCGAAAGTAAGAATAATGCTTGCTGCACCAAACAACAATGCTCTTTCTTTTATTCTGAAATATTCCCGCATAAAAATAATGAACAGAAAGATTACCGCTGGCAAATAATTAAGCGCTGCCAATAAAAACTGCTGTGAATAAAATAAGATGATTAGTGTAAATAAGAAAAACTGAGCGATAGCGCCTTTCTTAATCCATTGCGTAACGAGTTTCTTTGAAAGAAAAGCAACTCCGACATACCACGCCGCCAGCGCCATAGCGCCGATGGCAATAAGAGTGCTTCTCCATGAAATGGCATAGGCCAACGATGTTTCCTCAGGCAAAAACCCATGCACAGTCCCACCGGCAAGGGATGCGATGCATAAACTTCCAAATAAGAACAGCCAAGGACTATTAGGGGATTTTTTATGAATCAATAGGGCAAAGCAGAGGCATTGAGCTGCCAAAATATAATCAGTTATGGTTACATCCGGCTCAAGCATTCATACCCCGAAACCCATTAAAAATGGTGCCGCCTACGTGACTCGAACACGTGACCCCCGCATTACGAATGCGGTGCTCTACCAACTGAGCTAAGGCGGCAATGTAAAGAACATCGGCTGCAGGGGCGGTATACACTATAGGACCGCACGGTTTCAATAATTACTTCAACCGCGTGGGCAAAACCGTTATACTGGCGCCTATGACGGAAAAACACATGGATGCCGCCGGTTACCTGACTGGCCAATTGCTCGTGGCGACGCCCACGATTCAGTTTTCCTGCTTTGAGAAAGCCGTGGTCCTGGTATGCCTGCATGGCGGCAGCGGGGCAATGGGGCTTATCATTAACCATGAAATCGAGCACGTGAAAGCGTGGGATATCTTCGAACAGTTCGGCATTGCGGAAAAGACCGGCGAGAAAATCAATCTGCCCGTGCATTTCGGCGGGCCTCTGGATACCAACCGCGGCTTCGTCCTGCACAGCCGCGATTACCACGCCAAGGATACCCTTGCGGTTTCCGAAAAGCTCTCTTTGACATCCAGCATGGATATACTGAAAGATATTGCGCGGGATAGCGGGCCGCAAAGAAAACTTCTGGCGCTGGGACATGCCGGCTGGGCGCCAAACCAATTGGAAGCGGAAATCGAGGATAATAGCTGGTTCAACGTGCCGCCCTCCGATGCCATTATTTTCGGCAAAGGCATGGAATCGCGATGGCTGGAAGCGTCGAAGATAGTGGGCGTCAATCCTTTTATGTTTTCAGATGTCGCCGGACATGCTTGAAAATCTTGGATAGTTCGGTCTAAATGGTAAAAAAACGCAGCAAAGACCCGGCGGCTTTTATCGGCATTTTCCTGATTTCGCTGGCAACTCTGGCGTTCCAGATATTAATCACGCGGCTTTTCAGCGTTACGCTCTATTATCATTTTGCCTTCGCCAGCATATCGCTGGCCATGCTAGGCCTGACGGCCGGCGCCATGACGCTGCATGCTTTTCCCCGTTTCTTCGCGCAGCAACAACTTTATCGCCGCATTGCCGATTGCTGCATGTGCTTCGCCTTCTTCATGCTATGCGCGGTTGTCATGCATCTGAGCATACCGATGACTATCGATAGATCCTTTGCCTCGGTGGCGGGGCTTGCCATACAGTTTGTGCTTTTTACGATCCCCTTTTTTTTCAGCGGCTTGTGCGTTGCATTGTTATTGACGCGCACCGGGCACATGTTCACGCGGCTCTATGGCGCGGATTTAACCGGCGCGGCTGCAGGCTGTTTTGCCGTTATTCTCTTGCTTGCCGTGTGCGATGTGATTTCCGCCATCATGGCTTTGAGCGTGTTGGCAAGTATTGCCGGCTATATCTTTGCACGCCGGACGGATAACAGGAAACAGATGCATGCGGCGGCATTCTTGCTGGCGTTCTATTTTCTCGCGTTCTCGTGCCAGGTTATCGCTAAGGAATATGGCTACGGGCTTGGCGTGCGCTGGGCCAAGAATCAGATGCTGTCGAAGCCGTTTTACGAGGCATGGAACTCGCACTCGCGCATTGCTGTCTTCCTTCATTTTGTAGACAAACCCTTTGGCTGGGGATTTGGCCCGGGCGCGTCGGATCGCCACCCCGTAAAGGAACAATATGGCATGAATATCGATGCCGAGGCGTTTACGCCCATGCTGCGCTTTGACGGAGATCCAAGCACGCTTTCCTTTCTGGCCGATGATGTGGTGAATGCGGCCTATCACGTGCGTCCTATCCATTCCGTGGCGGTTATCGGGGTTGGAGGCGGGCGCGATATACTTTCCGCTTTATACTTCGGCGTTCCATATATTGAAGGCATAGAACTTAATGGCAACATGCTGCATATACTGAACAACGTCTATGGTGATTTTACCGGCCACCTTGACCGGCGCTCTAATGTGCATTTCATTCATGACGAGGCGCGCAGCCGCCTTGCCTCTTCGGGACGCTCGTACGATCTGATACAGATTTCGCTTATCGATACATGGGCTTCCACCGCGGCGGGAGGCTTGGCGCTTTCCGAAAACGCGCTTTATACTGCCGAGGCGTTTGCAACGTTTCTTCGGGCGTTGTCCAATGACGGCATGCTGTCGATCTCGCGCTGGTATTTCGAAGATCGCTATCGTGGCGAGGCGCACCGCCTGCTGACTACCGCGGCAGCGGCGTTGAAAGCGTTGCATCACGGAAATACCCCAAGCGGCCACATCATAATGCTGGAGAGCAATCATGTCGTGACGATGCTCGTAAGCCGCCGCCCTTTTACTGTGGACGATATTTCGCGTGTACGGAAAGAAATGGCGAATCGTGTTTTCAGGCCGCTGCATATACCGGGCGATGATGCCGCGGACGATATAGCGAAACTTGCCTCCGGCATGGCGGGTGCGGCATTTCTGCGCACGCTGCCGATGGATGTGTCGC
>CAZXYG010000063.1:0-1680 GCA_964644885.1 uncultured Rickettsiales bacterium | reverse complement strand
TGTCGCCTGCGACGGACGACCGTCCGTTTTTCTTCAATATGCTCCGGTTTCGCGATGCCTTCAGCATCGCAAGCTTCCGGAATTTATACAATCCTTCTCCAAGCGCCACGACGGTGAACATCAATGCGGTATTCGTGCTCGGCATTGTGCTATGCATTACTGCGGTTCTTACGGCGTTATGCATCGCGCTGCCGCTGCGGGCAACGCCTATGCCGCGGCGCATCCGTTCAGGCGCGATGCCGTATTTTCTCTATTTCGCCGCGATCGGCCTCGGCTTTATGTGTATCGAAATATCCCAGCTCCAGCGTCTTACCATTTTCCTCGGCCACCCGACATACGGGCTTGCCGTGGTGCTGTTCGTGCTTCTGTGTTTCAGCGGATTAGGCAGCCTTTTCGCGGCGCGCATCCTGCCGCGCGAAAGCCACCGATTGCTCGCGTTGGTGGCCGTCTTGTTTCTATATCTGGCGGTGACCAATGCATATGTGCCGCAGATGCGTGCTGAGCCTACCGGCATCCGCGTTGCGATGTCCATCCTTTGCTTGGCTCCGCTGTCGTTCTGCATGGGGGCATGCCTGCCGCTTGGGATGCACCGCGCGGCGCGGCATAAGGCGGGATTGGAGCCGTGGTTATGGGGCGTGAACGGCGCGCTTTCGGTGCTTGGGGCGGTGATCGCCACGGCCTTCAGTTTTGCGTGGGGCATACAGGCTACCTATGTGCTTGGTGTGTGTTGCTATCTGGTGTGCGCCCTGGCCTTTATGCGCATTGCCGGATTGAATCGGCGATAGCGATTACACCGTTTCCAAGACGAAAAACGCCTCCACCGGTTTGTCCGCATGTTCCGATATCTGTATGTTTTGCACCTGGGCTGCGGGGGGACCTTTATGGCAAGCCTGAAGCATCGCCTCCACTCTTTGCTTCTTCCCGGAAAAAACGGCCTCCACCCAGCTTTCGCGCCGATTGCGCACCCAGCCGGAAAGGCCTAGGCTGCGTGCACGGCTCGCGCACCAGGCGCGATAACCCACTCCCTGCACCCGGCCTTCGATGCGTACATGCACACTGCGCCACGCCATGCGGGAAATAAGCAGCATTGATACGGCGCTGTCAAATACTGAAAATTCTTGCATGTGGGGGGTGAACGCGCTATCTCAGATCCCCTTGCGTGCCATTATGTCGCATGGGCCGTTAGCTCAGCCGGTAGAGCGGGTGACTCTTAATCACTAGGTCGTAGGTTCGATTCCTACACGGCCCACCAAACCGGATGTTTGCGTAGCAAACCGTACGAGGCTTATGCCCTACGAAGCTCTGCGAAGCCCGCAGGATACGCATGAGCGAGGCCCGGACTGGTGCAAGGTCTCCTGACTTCACACCTGAGAAAATAGCGCAATTTTTTCTATGGTACGGGCTGAAATACCCTATATCCTATATTCATCGCAGAGCCGGTACGGGTTATTTTAATCAGGACAATTCAGTGATTTGACGATATGTTCAGCCTTCATTGCTTTTGCTGGAGAATAATGGGATAGGTTAATGGAACAGCCCGCGCGAGAACCCGCATCCCTGGATATGCCCGCCCTGCGCGGCGCCATCAGCACGCGCGCCTTCATGGAGGAGGCGAAGGCGGTGCAGGCGCTGCTGCCGGAGCTGGCGCCCTTCGAGGCGTTGGAGGAGACCACCCAGGAG
>CAZXYG010000062.1:0-8823 GCA_964644885.1 uncultured Rickettsiales bacterium | reverse complement strand
CAGAGGGCGACCGCCAGCGCCAACAGCTGCGCCCCCTCGATGCCCAGCAGGTGGGGATTTGGAAATCTATATGTGCCGGCCATTAAACTCCTTTATAGCGACCGGATAGCCTCCAACACTTCCTGGGCGTGGCCTTCCGGTTTCACCTTGCGCCAGATTCTACGGATTTTTCCTTCTTTATCAATCAGGAACGTATCGCGCTGGATGCCCATATAGGTCTTGCCGTACATGTTCTTCTCCACCCATGTGTCGTAGGCTTCGCAGACCGTTCCCGTTTCGTCCGAGGCAAGCTGGAAGGGCAGGCAGAATTTTTCCTTGAAGGCGTTGTGGCTTTGCACCGAATCCCTGGAAACGCCGACAATCACGGCATCGAGCCGATCGAACTGTTTAGCTGCGTCGGCAAAATTTTTCGCTTCGATGGTGCACCCCGGCGTATCATCCTTAGGATAGAAGTACAGCACCACATTTTTCTTTCCTTGATAGAGGGCCAGGCTGATGATGCCGTCATTATCCGTATTCATTTTAAAATCAGGAGCATAATTGTCTTCCTGCAGCATTTCTGTTTCTTTTTTTGCGGTCTGTGTCATGATATCTTCCCCTTTTTAGACGTGGCGCGGATGGGTAGTTATAATACAATGATTCTGTTTTGCACGTATTTTCCTCCTCGGTTGGCCTGAGCGCATGAAAGCCAATACAAAAATCGTGTTGTGCATTGCAGCCTTTCTATTTTTTGCGGCGGGCGCTTTCGTGGCATGGGTGGCAACAGGACCGCGCGCCATTCCCTATCTGCCGCATATGATCGAAAAAGAATTTTCTACCCTCAATTCCCAGTACACGATTACAGTGGATGAAACCTTGCTCAAATGGCACGGCTTCAGCAATCCGGTAGGGATTCATGTTACTCATTTCGGCGTGCTCGATAAGGAAGGCAAGCAAATCGCAAGTTTTCCCGATACGCGGATACGCATCAGCGTTCTTGCGTTGTTGCGCGGGCGTATTGTCATCCGCGATTTGGAAATAGAAGGACCGGAATTAAGTGTTTCTTACGATGCCTCCCGCTGGAACCTGAAGCAGCCTCTGGCCGGAATGCAGGTGGAAAAAACGCCTTACAGCCAGCTTGTGTTCGGCCTTCTTTCCGCAATCGAGGCCAATGACCGCCACATTCCGATCCGTAATATTCACCTGCGCAATGCGCGGCTTATTCTTAATAATGGTATCTGTGAATTAGCCTGGGTCGTGCCGCAATGGAAAACGGAGTTGTTTGTGCTGGAGGGAAAATATGTGGCGTTCCGCACCCTGATGAATGTGACGAACTTGCGCCAGGAGAATAGCGCCATCGGCGCTTCCGGATATCTGGGAGCGGACAAATCGCTGCATATGAACATCAAGGCTGGAGATATCGACACGGCGTTCGTTACCGATCTGTTCCCCCGTCAGCAGTGGTTGGCGCGGATGGGCTTTGTGTTCGACGCGGAAGGAAACATGGCGCTGGGCGGCAATGGCGAATTAAAAAACGCGGATTTTCACGTTGCCAGCAAGGAAGGCCGGTTTCCGCAGGTGGATGTGAGCGGAAAAGTGATTCACCCTGAAAGCGCTAAAAACGCCATGCCGCGCATTGAGGTGGATGCGATGCTTTATAATTTACCTATCGGCAGGCTGGAGGAATATTGGCCGCCGTTCCTGGCGAATGAGGCGCGGGAATGGGTAACGGCAAACGTCACCGCCGGCACGGCGACCAGCGGGAGCCTAAGGCTCGTCGTTCGTCCGGAGGATATTGAAGCAGGCGTACTGCCTAGGGAGGCAGTGGACGCTACCGTGCATTTAGCCGACCTTGCGGTGGATTATTTTTCGCCTTTGCCCAGGCTTACCGGCGCTTCCGGCATTGCAACATTCGACGCGGATTCCATGTTTCTTACTGTCCGGGAAGGAAAAACGGAAGATTCCGAAGCAACCGGTGAAGTGGTTATACACAATCTTTCCAAGGATGACACGGCGATCGAGATTAAGGGTAAACTGAAAGGACCGGCACGCGATCTTATCGCTGTGCGCGACAAGCTGATGGAAATGGAAGATCCACGCCTAAAGAATATTTCCGGGCAGGCAGTCACTCGTTATGCGTTACGGTTTCCCCTGGATGATTCGCTGCACCCAGAGCAAGTGGGATACACCCTATCCTCGCATCTCACGGATGTGGGTATGGGCGAGGTGGTGAAAGGGATTGTCGTGACAGGGGGTGATTTTGACCTCCGCTATGAAAACAACGAAGCGAAACTCTTCGGCAAGGCCTTTGCCAATGGAGTTCCGGTCGAGGTGGAATATAAGCAATATGTGGACCGCCACAAATTGGGGCAGGAGGAATATAACATCCGCTCCTACGTGACGCCTGAGGAGCTGAAAAAGCTTGGATTGCCGGAGATGTCTTTCCTGGAAGGCGCTCTGGGTGTAAATTTTTCTATCGCGCATAGCGCCGCTGAAACTCGCGTATCGGGGAAGCTGGATGCGAAAGACGCCGTTGTTTCCTTCCCGCAGTTCGGCTGGAGCAAAAAGCCGGGCGAAGCGGCGGATGTGGCGTTCGTCGCCCTAAAAAAAGAGGAAAACATATTCCGCTTTGAATCGTTCGATCTCACGGCAGCGGGAGGTTTGAGCGCTAGCGGTACGGGCGAATTTTCACCGGACGATCCTGAAAATTGGCGCGTATTTCTGGAGAAGATGAGGCACGGCAATACCGATCTGGCGGTGCGCATTATCAAGGAAAAGGCGCGGCCCTACGTCATTGACGTCAAGGGCGGCGCATGGGACCTTGTGCCGATCATCCAGTACCAGCTTTCGTCCGAGGCTAAACGTTCCGATCTTCCTTTCGATCTGCGCGTTTCTATCGAAAAAGCAATGCTGTTCAACGGAGTGGAGGTACGCAATGTTTCCGGTATGGTCCGGTGCGCGCCGCAATGCGAAACGCTGCATTTGCGCGGGTCGGTCGGCGATAAGCCGGTGCAGGCGATACTGACGCAGGCCGGCGCGGGGCGGCGGTTGATGGTGGCTTCGGGCGATGCGGGCGCGTTGCTGGGGGGATTGGATATCATGCGCCACATTCGCGGCGGCGATATGGAGATGAGCGCCTCTTGGGTGGATGAAGGGGGATCTATCGTTTTCCGTAACGGCAAGCTGCGCGCCAGGGATTTCCGCGTGGTGAAAGCGCCCGCGCTGGCGAAATTGCTCTCGCTCGGCTCGCTCACCGGCATTTTGGATCTGCTCAACGGCGATGGTATTTCTTTTGCCAAGCTGAAAGGCGAATTCGCCGTCGAGAAGGGAACGGTGACGCTGCGCGAGGTCAAAGCCTCCGGTAATGCGCTGGGCTTGACGACGAGCGGTGTAATCGATACCGGCAATTCCATGCTGAACCTGGAGGGCGTGATTATCCCCGCTTATTATCTCAATAGCGTCTTCGGCAATGTGCCGCTGGTGGGTGAAATATTGGTGGGCAGGGAAGGCGAGGGGGTGATCGCCACTAACTATTCGATGGAAGGTCCGCTGGTTGACCCTTCGGTGACAGTGAACCCGCTCAGTATGCTCACTCCCGGATTTTTGCGCGGGATTTGGGATGGGCTGCCGGAGAAGTAGCGTTTTGTCATTCCGGATGAAGTTAACGTCTCTTCTCTTGTGTGCGGCTAAACCTTTCAGCTTCTTTCGTATCCAGACGCCTGCAGCAAGAAGGCGATCCGCAATTGCAATCAAAAGGTGAGGCAAAGCTTCTTTCTGTCAATCTGTAATCTATCATTACCTGATCGCCTTCTTTGATGTCCGTATTCGCGCATAACGTCCTATCGTCAAGGCGGGCGTTGGCGTCGCCGCAACGGTGATTAAGAAAGCCGAGAGGCCCGGTGGATTCAATATAACAGCCTTTTGCATCGGTAATGGTGTACATATTGGGTTGAGGCACCACCTTGCCGTAAAAATATCCTATCCTTTCCCCTTGCTTAATGGTTTTCGTGGCAAAGACGCCTTTTTGACCGTTTTCCATTACCCTTATTTCAATTGGCCAGTTCGGTTGCCGCATTGTATTTAGCCCCCCAGATTTTTATACACCGTTATAGTCATGCAATAATGCGTCGCAAGCGGCTATAAGCGCGCTTTTACCAATGCGTGGCGCTTTTTGCCTGCGGAGAGCTTGATGATATCCTTCTCCCCGAAATCGGCGAGGGTGATGATTCGGGTTTCTTCCGTAAAGGGCGCATCATTTATTTTTGCTCCGCCGCCCTGAATCAGCCGCCGTGCCTCGCCGCCGGAAGCGGCAAGCCCTGCCTCGTGCAACAGCTTGAATGCGGGAATTCCCTCTTTCAGGCGGGATTTTTCGATGGCGACGGTGGGTAAATCTTCCCCCACGCCGCCCTCGGCGAAGGTTTCCCGTGCGGTCTTCTCGGCCTTCTTCGCTTCTTCCGGCCCGTGACAGAGCGCAGTGACCGCATTGGCGAGGATGATCTTGGCTTGATTAATATCAGCGCCTTCCAGCTTCTCTAACTCCCTAACTCTGTCCATCTCTAACTCCGTGAACAGGCGCAGGAACCGCCCCACGTCCGCATCTTCCGTGTTGCGCCAGAATTGCCAGAAATCGTAGGGCGAGGTCATCTTGGCGTCCAGCCACACCGCGCCCTTCTCCGTCTTGCCCATTTTTGCCCCGGAGGAGGTGGTGATGAGGGGGGTAGTGAGGCCGAAGAGATTTACTTCTGTAAGTTCTCTATCAATTTCCTTTGGAAGATTTTCCATCTCTTGATTGACGCTGTCATACTCTTCCTTGGAAATTACGCCCGTTTTGGGGTGTTTTTTGTAGAGCCTATTAAGATAGTTGTCAGAAACAATTTTTCTCTGAAACTCTACACCAGTTACAATATTTCCCCATTGATCGGAGCCACCGATTTGCAAACGACATTTATATTTTTCATTTAGTTTTACAAAATCGTACGCCTGCAAAATCATGTAATTAAATTCCAGGAAACTAAGATGGTGTTCACGCTCTAAACGCTGCTTTACGCTATCCATCGTCAGCATTCGGTTGACGGAAAAAAGGCTGCCGTAGTCGCGTAGGAGTTCGATATATTTCAGCTCATTCAGCCAGTCGTCGTTATTTATCATTATCGCGTCGGTCGGCCCTTTGCCGAATGTGATGTATCTGCCGAAGAGTTTTTCAATGCCGCGCATATTGAAGGCGATTGCCTCATCCGTCAGCATCTTGCGCGCTTCATCCTTGCCCGTGGGGTCGCCGATCTTGGTGGTGCCGCCGCCCATCAGCACGATGGGTTTGTGGCCGCATTTCTGGAGCCACCGCAGCACCATGATCTGCATCAGGCTGCCGACGTGCAGCGAGGGCGCGGTGCAATCGAAGCCGATATAGGCCGCTACCGGCGCGTGATCCTTGAGCAGTTCATCCAGCCCGGATTCGTCGGTGCACTGGTGCAGGAAGCCGCGCTCCCGCATGGTCTGCATGAATGGTGAACGGAATGCCATAGCGATAATCCTTGTACCCCGCATTGGGACATGTAATTATCACGGCGATTTTGCAAGGTCTAGAATTTGGTGGATGTGACCCTATATTCTCCGCCGTCATCCCCCTATAGTTCCGCTGCGCGGAACTATAGGGGGAACCATTTTTACGGGTGCAACGCCAATGGGTGGTCCTATAGTTTTGCTTCGCAAAACTCGGGCCATGACGCCGAATGCTTACGGCAACCGGGTTGACGAGCGGGGCTTCCCGTGGCGTGGCCTTCTCTTACCTCACGGGAGAGGCTGTATGAAAAATGCAACTAAACAAAACGTTCTTTCGGCTTCGTGAAGCCGTCAAAAGACGGTGGTGCCTTCAGGTACCCAAGTCCATCATTTGTGGGTTGATCTTCATCACTTTTTTCTTTCTTAGTTTCCGTGGTTTCTGCTCGTTTTAATGCTTCAATTTCTTGTAGCGTTTTCTGCGAAGTTTTTAGAAGCATGCCAGTTTTAACAAAATCACTCAACTTAACTGTTTTCATATGCGTTTCGTTCAATACGTCGTAATCGCCAACATCGCCGCCATAGACCGACACAAACAGCGCAACAAAAGGACTTACGCCTTTTTCAGCAATAATCGCCTCTAATGTTGAATCTGGTGCTGCATTTGCCCATTCTTGGAGTGTTCTGTAGGCCTTTTCTTTGGCTTCATCCTCTATCCGAGCTATCTCTTCCGCATCTCCCTCATTCATTCGTTCTATGAGTTTTTCCGGCTTTCTAGAGCCGTATGGCTTGCCGGCGACTTTATATTTAAGGAGCTTGCCTTCCTCTATAACCACAACTTCATTAGCATTTTCAACAGCTTTGTTAAACTCCCCCACTGCTGCTGAAATGGAGATGAATTCTGAAGGACCAAGCGTAAAGTTTTTTGATCTATCAGCTTTTGTCGATACCGTCTTCAGGTATTGTCTTCTATCGGGTAGGTATTTATAGGTGGTATTTGTAAGATCCTGGTTTGCATTATACTCACCTTTCTCCACTTTAAATGGTAAGTTTTCTTTTTTACTTGGAAAGGTTATGTGAACATCAGAATCACTCATAGAAAATCTCCGCTTTATTAATACTGCGCAGTATAGCGTATAATAATTAATAAGTAATTAATAAAAATAAAAATATCCCGCCATGGTTTGCCTTGTGCACTGTGAATATGCGGTGTAATGATGATGTCATATCTATCGGGAGTTTAGCGTGTTAACGGCGATCGGGTTGATGAGCGGGACTTCCCTGGATGGGGTGGACGCCGCGATCATTCGCACAGATGGCCGCACAGTCCAACTCACGCCCCATTTCCTGACGCTGCCTTATGAAAATTCTTTTATCGAAGCGTTGCGCGGCATCATTGCCGAGCGCCGGCGCGATCCGGAAATCGAAAGAACATTAACGGAACTGCATGCCGAGGCCGTGCGTCAATTGCTCGGCCAGGCGGGCATGCAACCGGACGACGTCGATGTTATCGGCTTCCATGGCCAGACCTTGTTCCACGCGCCGCAGCAGGGGTTGACGTGCCAGATCGGCGACGGCAATCTGTTGGCAAATCTTACCGGCATTGATGTGGTGAATGATTTCCGCACGGCGGATATCAAGGCGGGAGGGCAGGGGGCGCCGCTGGTGCCCCTTTTTCACGCCGCGCTGCTGCGCGATTCGGAGAAGCCGGTGGCGGTGCTCAATATCGGCGGCGTGGCGAACGTCACCTGCATGCGCCGTACACCGGATGGCAGGGAGATCCTGGCCTTCGATACCGGCCCCGGCAATGCCCTCATCAACGATTGGGTGATGAAGCATACCGGTGCGATGTACGATATGAGCGGCCAGTTGGCGGCGCGGGGAAAAATCAAGCAGAGCGTCCTGACGGCATGGATGAAGGACCCTTATTTCAAAACGCCGCCGCCCAAATCGCTGGACCGCAATCATTTTTCAGCCAAGAAAGTCGAGACATTGTCACTGGAGGACGGCGCGGCAACGCTCACGGCGTTCAGCGCCAGGGCGGTGGCGCGCGCGCTGGCATTCTTCCCCGAAAAGCCCGGCGTATGGTACGCGGCGGGCGGCGGGCGGCATAATACATGGCTTCTAGAGCAATTAAGTAAATACATTAATAGTAATGTAGAAAAAGTTGATACAATTGGGTTTAATGGAGATGCAATAGAGGCTCAGGCCTTCGCCTTTCTGGCGGTGCGGTCGCTGATGGCGATGCCGCTGACGCTGCCTTCGACGACGGGCGCTAGATTTTCGGTAACTGGCGGCGTTTTTTGTCCTGCCGCTGCGTCTCCTGACCGTTCAGCGCGTCAAGGCGCATCTTGATATAATCGTTCACCCGCGCGTTAAGATCTTCCATGCTGGCGCGGAAAAAATGGTCGGCGCCTTTGATCGCCTTATAGTCTACGGTAATATTGGGTTGCGATTTCAGCTTGCCGGCGAATTTAGAAACGTTTTCCTCGGGCACGATGCTGTCCGCCGTACCTTGCACGAAGATGCCGGAAGAGGGGCATGGCGCCAGGAAAGAAAAATCGTACATATTAACAGGCGGAGACACGGCTACGAAGCCTTCCAGCTCCGGGCGGCGCATCAATAGCTGAAGCGCAATCCATGCGCCGAATGAGAATCCGCCGACCCAGAATGAGCGTGTGTTTTCATTTTCCTGCTGCAACCAATCGAGCGCGGTGGCTGCATCGCTGAGTTCTCCCACCCCATTATCGAATTTTCCCTGCGATTTTCCGACGCCGCGAAAATTGATGCGCAACACCGAAAACCCGTTCCGCGCAAAGGTCTGGAATAGGTTATAGACCACCTTGTTGTTCATGGTGCCACCGTGCCGGGGATGGGGATGCAGGATCAGCGCGCAGGGCGCGCTTTTATCTTGGCCTTCGTAATAGCGGGCTTCCAGCCTGCCCTCAGGCCCGTTCAAAATGACTTCAGGCATGATAAACACCTCGAGCGGCTTTTATCGGTATGCGCTGAGAATTTACTAAAAAAGTATGGATACTATAATCGGAATAATTACTAAACATCATACAGTTAAAATATGCCATAGCCAGTAGTTGACTAATAGAGTAAGATATTATATATCATATCCGGAAGCGCGGTGCTGCGCCGCAGATTTTCCGGGAGCAAACCTTATATCGCATGAGGCGGCGCGGTGTAAAGGATTTCATCGCGTCAAGGAGTTTGAATGCTGAAAACCCTACTGGCGGACATTGATTCATTTTTTAGCCGCGATCCGGCGGCGCGGTCGCGGCTCGAGGTTTTTTTCTGCTATCCGGGCTTTCACGCGGTGCTTTTCTACCGCGTGAAAGC
>CAZXYG010000061.1:4407-9153 GCA_964644885.1 uncultured Rickettsiales bacterium | reverse complement strand
GCGCGTATTGGTTTACTGCTTCCACCTCGTTCGCCAATCCCGCCGTAACGCTTGCCCGCTGCCTAAGCGATACCTTCGCGGGCATCCCCGCCCGGGGACGTGCCGGGCTTTGTTATCGCGCAGATGGCCGGTACGGCGATGGCCACGATTCTCTTTCGCTGGCTTGTGCCAGAATTGCCAAAGAATGCCGACGCGGTGATTGTCCCGCATGATTAGCACTTGGAACGGGCAGGACACCTAAGCTCTCGGCTTCGCTTTGCGTTCCAGATCGAGCAATGCGCGTTTGCGTTCCAAACCCCAGCGGTATCCGGCCAGTTCGCCGTTGCCGCGAATGACGCGGTGGCAGGGAATCGCGATGGCGACGCGGTTGCTGGCGCAGGCGCTTGCGACCGCGCGCACGGCTTTAGGGCTGCCGATAGCGCGTGCCACTTCCGTGTAGGATGCAACGCTGCCTGCCGGGATAGTCTGCATATATTTCCAGACTTTAAGCTGAAACGCCGTGCCGCGGACATCGAGCGGCAGGTCGAGCGTGGCGATAGCTCCGCGCAGATAGGCGTTCATCGCCTGCATCCAGGCGGCGAACCGCTCCTTGTGCGCCTTCGTCGGCTGAAGGGCGGCCTGCGAATATTCGGCGGCGAGCTGCGCGACCAGTTCCTTTTTGCCGTCGCCGAATTGAAGGAAGCACAGGCCGCGATCCGTTGCGCCTATCAGCACATGTCCCAGCGCCGTATCGGCTATGGCATAAGAAATCATGACGTTTTTCCGTAAGCGCGACATTGAAGAAGCCACCCGATTTTTACGATAGGTCAGTACGCAAAAAGAAAGGGCCGCGGCAAGCGCCACAGCCCTTTTAATTCATATTCGGGAGCGATTAGCTGTTATCGCCGCCGAAGAGACGCTTCCAGAAACTGCCCTTGCTGGCGTTTTCCTTGGAGGCTTCTTTGGCCTGATCTTGGGCTTGATCCTGCTGCTGCGCGGCGTCTTCAGCCACGGCTTCGGCTTTTTCCTCGATCTGCTGCCCGGCTTCCTGCGCCGCTTTGCCGGCTGCTTCCGCCTGCTCGTTAATGGCTTCGGATGCCGCCGCAGCCGCCGGCTGACCGCCAGCCTGATTCTGCTGCTCAGCGGAAGCGCTGCCTGCGGCCATGCCGAGCGTCAGAACAAGCGCTAGAATTCCAAAATATTTATGCATAGGATACTCCATTGTTGGTTGTAGCGAGGTGAATTGACGCATCTTTTAGCCGTTTTCACGGCCAATGTCCAGCGAATACTGAGGAAACCGAAGGTGCGCTTCCCGGCAATGCGCGGAAGCCGCGAAAGATGCTTGCGTAGAGGCGTTTACCCTTGCTCATTCACCACAATGACAACGCCGCCGATCTCTTGCATCTCTCTCCTGGATATCGGCTTGCCTGACGGGCGATTCAGCGACCGATTGACTTGCTCGCGAGTGTTATTGTCATATGCCTCAGTCACACGCCTTACGGGTTCTCCGACCGTTTTCCCTTCATCCAGCATCGCAATTTGCACCCCCAGCTCTCCGGGAGCTTTTTTCTTGTCGCCGCCGCCGGCGAATAATCCGCCAATTGAACCGGTCGAACCCCCTAATATCATTAGGCCCTGAAATAATGACCACATAATAAGAAGAGGTTGCCCTATATCAGCCAACTTGTCGCCAAGTGGCAGCTTAGATATCAGGGACTTAAGCTTAAGCCAATTAGGCACTTTCCAAGCCGCGAAAGCCAAAACAAAGAACCCCTTGGCTCTGTCAGGAAAAGAGTCGACTGCTTTACTCGCACCCTCTGTAACGGTTTGATTAACTTTTACGGCAAAATCTATAGCACCCCTGGGCATGCCTGGGATATGATATAAACCCTTAATAAAGGTAGTCGATCCTATGGCTGCAAATCTAATAATTTCACCAGCGTTCTTACCAAGAAATTTCATAAATATGTTGTCTGGATCACCAAAGTTTAATTTGGCTCCACCGCCTCTTCGAGAAGGACCACCAACAGAAGGTGAAGGACTACCTCCCTCTAGTATGTCTACTGCCGTTTTTAGATCAGAAGTCGGGGTAATGCCAGCAGGAGCACTGGTAATCTTGATCCACACACTATCAATTCCAGGCATGAAAACTGGTTGTCCCAGCTCAATATATAGATCTACATTCTTCACCTTTCCTTTCGCAGGAACATATAAGGCACCATTGTATTGAAGACACACCCCCGCGTCGGTCATCGCTTCTATTTTTCCGTTATAATCTGCTGGGTTGGAAACATCCTCAACAGTATAACTAGCACTAGAGCCGGTGCCCTCAATTTTAATATTAATAATATCTCCAACCATGGCCTTCTCCTATATAGTGTGCTGATTTTCCCTTATATTTGGATAAAAATAGACTGAATGTCCGCCATCCGTTTTTTTCTCGCCGATGCACGCAATTCCTTCCCCTCTCAGTAAATCATGAAAAATATCCTTCTCAGACTTCCATTCTATAGCTGAAATTTTTATATCCCTAAGACTCGGCTTTTCTGCCACTTTCTTAAGAATATCATTCTTCCTCCTAGACCACTCCGTAGGGGAAATTACGCTCTCCAAGTGCAGGTTGTCTTGTAAAAATGACCTCAACTCAAGAGCTGCCGGAGAACGAACTGCGTTTCTAGGAATATTGGTTGTAAAATGTATTAAGCCGCCAGCCTCCCTTGAAAAAAGCCATTTTTTTTTCCCTTCTACCTCCACCTGTACGGCAAAAACCAGAGTATCTCCAGCCTTCTCTGAATAAGGGAAAATTTGAGGATTCGTTCCAGGATGCACCGTTCCAGAAGGCCACGGAACAACATCTGCACGTTTAATGGCTGCTTCGGGTTCAGACTTCACGTTTTTGTCTTCCGCTTCCTTGCTGGCCTCATCCGCTTTCCTCTGCTCCTCCAAGCGCTTTCCCGTGAGATTTTTACCGCGATATTCTTGGTACTTAGCTTTCACATCTTCTGCTACCGACGTAGGGTCCGTGAGAAGTAAACTCAACGCATTGCTTCTGCCATCAGTATTCCAGATAATCAACCTATCCACTGCCTTAAAAAGCAAATACCGCGCACCATACTTGGTTTTTACCAAGGGAGACCGTATAAGCAAAGCATCTGTTACTTCCGTGCCCGCCGCCTTAAGAAACGTCTGCGTGTTCACAAGCGTAGCTTCTGCATCTACTCTCATGTCTTTACCTCTCATGTCTTTACCAGCCTCTATGTCTTCTTTCGTATAACCGGCCTCTATGCTTTTTTTCGCATAAAACGCATCCTCCGCTTTTTTAGCATCCGCGCGCGCAAGATCCCACATGTCAAAAGGCGAGTAATCTTCGAGCCAATACCAAGCGGCATTCGCTGTAATAGTTTGCAGCGTGCCTACCACGCCTTTTGCCGCTCCCTTTAAAAATCCAACACTAGGACTATCGCCTATTTTAGTTGTCAGCCTGTCGCGAAAGTTTTTTGCAGTCTTCGACCAGCCAACAACGGTTTCATATCCCGCCTTGATCACATTGGTGCACACCTTGGGAACAAACATCACGGTTTCCCTGCATATCCTGTAATAGGGAGCGCAAAAATAGCCTATATTCTTATAGAATGGCCGATGATAGGTCGAAGCCCAATCAAACTCAATCTGGCCGAACGGGTCTTTCACACCAAAATCCTTCATAACCGGCTTGGAAATGTCTTTCGCCCGTTTCATGGCAAGTTGCCTGAGCACGGTTGGGTCGGCGTACGAATCGAGAGTCGCTATCGCGGTCGTATGGCTTTCAAGGCCTCGAAACGCATGCTCCGTATCAAAGAGCAGAACCCTGAGTCGGTCACTGTCGGAAACAAGCTCCGCCCCGTTCTCGGTAGTGAGAGTCGCCATCTTTCTTAACGTCTTGCAATCACCGCCAAAGTTGGAAATGGGAAGGAACGTATTGCCTCGCGCTCCCGTGATTAATCCCGCCGCTCTATTCCAACCGCGGCTGCGAAGGCCCGCAACCAAATCGTTAAAAAATTGCTGCGAGGGCGTATAACCGAATACAGAAGGGAAATACACCCGGTACACGATATCGGGCGTGATTTTTCCCACATGCTGAGTTCCGGCGCTTAGCAGCTCAGTTATGCTGTCGGAGAAAGCTCGCGCCGCCGCCGGCAACAACTCAATCCGCGCCAGATTGTCCTTACCCTGCAGGCGGCTGTTTTTGACATAATCCAGAGCGCGCAACACATCGTCATCGCGTACCTGGCTTATATTATCGCGGAAGAGCAATCTTAGCTCGATGCATTCCGTTAGTGTGTTGCGAAGATCTTGTGCATATGGAACAGTATCATTATGTTGTAGTCCTATCCTTATTCTTCCCCGGAGGTTTTCGATCTGCGCGTCTAACACGGCCTTTGCATTTCTAGAGCAAAGGGCGCGCTTGGCTCGCAGCAAGAGAACGTTGGTTGTTTCGTCAATCGCGGTTTCGGTAGCCGCTTTAGAAACTGAGCGGCGCATCCAGGGAAAAAGAACGTGCCAGCTATCCTGGTACTCCAGGAGCGCGTCAGCGACCGCTCTACGGCTCTCTGTGGATGAAGGCACCATTAGCGATCTTCCAAGAGCGCTATTGGCGGTCTGCATAGCAACATCTGATGCGGTACCGTGCTCGATACTATCCGCCATGTCTTTCGCCACGCCTATGTAGGCGCGCTTGGCTCGTGAGTCAGCGGTATCTAACGCAACGCGCGAAACGATCGGATTGGC
>CAZXYG010000061.1:2891-4397 GCA_964644885.1 uncultured Rickettsiales bacterium | reverse complement strand
CGGTTTTGGTAGCAAAACTTCTGGATCTGAATCTATGTAGCCAATTCCAACCCCGATATTCACGCACTTCTCCACGTATGCTCGCAACGACGCCAAAACATCTTTCCATATCGTCAAAATTTCTCGCCAAGCCGGCGCCGGAAAAATAAGCGCGAAATTCACTGGCGGTAGCGTGCACTACCCTTGCCCCTTGCATTTGATTTTGGACCCTTAGCGTAAGCACCGTTCTATCTTCGGCGCTCATCCAGTTCCAAAATCTACCCGTCACTCTTTGGGCTATCATCTGCGTGTTTTGACCATGTGTAACTGCCTGAAAAATATCCTCTGAGGCTGTGCTGGCAGTTACCGCCATACCATTTACCGCTACTTCTCTTGTCATTAATGGTGTTACCGCCCAGTCATCCACGGTTGCAGCGCCAGCAGTAACGGCTTCCGTTATGGAGGTTCTTGCCGCCGTTCTTGTCATATTCATGAGTTCCGCGTCGACCGCCCTGGATAGACCCCAATGCGCGAAACGTCTTCCTAAGAAATTTCTCAATCCCATGCTCTTAACCTCCCTTATCCTTTCCTAATATGGTGTGTTCCCGCCGCTTTCGGCTTCGCCGCCGCGGCCACCAGCGGCGCTACGATGCCGTGCTCCGAATTCCGTTGCGTCACCCCATTCAGCAGAGGGGGCAAAATAAACGCCGGAAGCTTGCGAGGCACTTCCAACACATGCGGATCAGGCACATAATCCAGCATAATCCCCGCCTCACGCGGCTTGGAGGGATTCGGCACGATGCTGCCGTTCACGACCACGACCTTGTTCGCCTTATGCAATTCCGCCAGCTTTTCCGGCCCTGCGTCATGATCCAGCATCACGATATCCTCAGGCCGGAATACCGGCTTGCCGAGGCCTGGCGTCCTGATGGCATAGGCTACGTACGCCCTGGACGTAGAGCACGTCTCCGTTTTAAGATGGGAATAATCTAAGCCATTCTCAAAATCGCTGACCAAGCGCTTGTAATCGGCTCCTTCCTTCACCAGCGTGAACACTCCGTCATCCATCTGGTGAAACGCAGCCAGCGAGAAGTCACGCAGCATCGTTTCCACGGTCACCTTCCGCCCCCTATGCATTACATCCGTATCTGCACTGAGCCGATAATGTTGCTCTACCTTCTTTGCCAGTTCTCTGACAAATCCCTCCGCAGTGATGGTTACAGTGCCCACTTCGGCTTTTTTGAGATTCTTTTTTATGCCGTGATTCAGCACCTCCACTATTTCGCCCGCGGTGAAGGGTTTCTTTTTTTGTTCGTTATTTTTCTCCTGCCGGATCTCTTCCTCGCGTCTAGCAAAAAACATATCAATCCCAAGTTTGAGGGAATCAGTGTAGTAAGCGAGCGCGACGTCAATGGGCGATCCGGTATGGCGGGCATTGGCCACTCCATACGTCATGGTCAGAGCATCCAGCGATGTTTTTCGCAACATTTCCGCTGCAAAACCACCGAAAGAACCCTTATACTTACC
>CAZXYG010000061.1:1693-2881 GCA_964644885.1 uncultured Rickettsiales bacterium | reverse complement strand
TTTCAATCTCTTTCGCAAAAAGTTCCTTAATCTTGGCCGCAGCCAGCGCCTTGGCTTCCACTATATTGGGTTCTTGTGGCAGCACATCGCCTTTCTGGAGAGTAATCAATGGCTTCGGTAAATAGGACATCCGTATGTCCTGGTATGCCGCCGTGATTTCACCGACAAGCGCTGTTTCGATATCGCTCAACTCCTTCGTATACCGCGCATTTTTGCCGCGCATGCGCAAGAACGGCAGCGCCGAGGCGAAGGCTGTTTTCACGGGCTTGCCATCCGGCCCGGTATCGTTTCTGGTAAATATTCCCAAGGGAATAGCCGCACCGCTCGCGTCGAGGAAGCGAATTTTTCCCTCATTGAAAGATTTCTTATCGAACAGCGGAGCCCCCGTCGAAGGATGCTCGTTCCTGGTCACCGCTCCAAGGAGAAGCGACTGATCGACGGCGCTGCTGCAAAAAGCGAAGCGGGGCGAAATCTCGTCCAAATCTCCCGCACCTAATGTATGGGCTATCTCCGCCAGCGAAATCTCCGCCGTGCCGTCCGGCTTGACCTTGCTTTTTATCCATGGTTCGAAACGCTTGTCAGCCGCATCCTGGCGATCATTTCTTTTATCTTCAACGGTTAGTTGCGTGGAGGCGTACCTTCCCCCCTCTCTAGTGCCAAGAAAACCCAGAGCCGCGAGAGTATCGAGAGCCTTGCTTCCGATGGCCGATCCGGCGCCGCGCCAGTTTCGTTCAAAAACGGCGCTAAGAAAAGCCGGCTTGGGACCAATCACAAATTGTTTCCCTCCCAGATCGCAAAAGAACTTGACCGCCTTTTGCCGCAACGTCACCTTAACAAGTTCTGTCCCCATCCTTATCTTTCCGCCGACGACAGGAAGCAAGCTGAACAGCATCCTCGGCCCGGCCTCCTCAAGGCCCTCCTTGATTTTTTGATCTTCGCGAAACAACCCTACGGCCGAAGCGGCTAGCTCAGCGCCGGCACTGAGAACCGTAGACGGCATAGCCATGCCGATGGTGCGGATCATCTCCTGCACTTCACGTGCGCCTATCTTTTTCACGCCTACGTCGGAAAGTGAAACTCCGCCAAGTATCACTCCTTCTATCTTCAGCGTTGCAGAAACTTTTTCCCAGTCGACGGGTTTACCCGGCTTCAGGAGTTCACGCCGCGCTTCCAGCACCGCCCTAAGAT
>CAZXYG010000061.1:1194-1683 GCA_964644885.1 uncultured Rickettsiales bacterium | reverse complement strand
CCCTAAGATCGCCCCTAAAAGTAGCGTCAGCGAATTTCAGCCTATCTTCGGCGCGCCTACTCAAAATCTCCCGCGCTTTCTCAGCATCCATTGCTGCCGGAAGCGCGGTATAAGGAAGCAGCTTCAGATTCGGGTCATCTGTAGTGTCAATACCGTTTTCCCGGCACAATTGGGTGTAAGAAGCGTCATATTCCCGATTGAGGATATTGTAGGCATCTCTAAGCCTGACGCTGGGAGGACTGGTAAGGGGGTCGGCAATCACCAGTATGTTTTTGCCTCCCGTCCAAGGCTCCTGGATTACCTGGGGGAGAGGCTCATGCGTAAACCGCCGCGCGCATTCCATATCTTCGCGCGTCATTTTATAGGCGTTCCTAGCCCCCTTGCGGGCGTCGTCACACGCCCAGAACATTACATGGTTTTTTTCCAACTTGCCCATATCGCTTCGCTTAAATCCACTCCTCCATTTTTATTTCATTCTACACCAAAACC
>CAZXYG010000061.1:594-1184 GCA_964644885.1 uncultured Rickettsiales bacterium | reverse complement strand
AAAGCGTTAACGGGATGAAGATTTTCGCGGAAATGGAAAGAAATGGGCCGCGCCGCAACCGGCAGGACATGCGCGGCAACGCGGCGGAACGGGCGGGCAACCCGCTGATTTACATTGCTTGCCGCACCCGGTGCGGCAGAAATGGCAGGCGTTTTCCCTGCGCCGCCCCCTCGCCTTTTGCCCGCAACCGCCGCCACAGCCGGATTCCGCATATATCGTTATATTACAGCAAGGTCTCCGCCGCCGTCATTTTCTAATACAATCGTCATTCCGTTAACGATTTATTAAGGATTTGGTGGTAAGATGGAAATATGGAAGATAGCCGCGTCAGGAGCTAGGCAATGGGCAATGAAGCAAAGGCATTATCGCAGGAAGAATTAAAAGCGCTACGGGAAAAACAGATAGGCTTGTCCACGGCCCAGAAAGCCGTAAAGCTTCTTTTTCTTGGAGAGTTTTCGAGGGTCGTCATAGACGCGGGAACATATGGCAAGTTTCCAATCAGCGAGCAACTGGAAAAAAAGTACCAGGAAGCGCTAGGGAAAGATCCGGCTCTAGCTGAAAAGTGCCCTACCGCCCTAGACTTTGCGGCA
>CAZXYG010000061.1:0-584 GCA_964644885.1 uncultured Rickettsiales bacterium | reverse complement strand
TCATAGTAAACAATCTATTTGAGCAAGGAAAAGTAGTTACGGTAGGAGATTTGGAAGTCGCAGCAAATAACTTTATCAATAAATCTGTTGACGAAGCGATTGACCGTAACACAAAAATACCCGTTGCTTTAGTCCGCGCTACGTCCAATATTCCAAAGCAATGGGTGGAGTTCACGCAGGATACAGTCACCTTCATTAATACGCATCAGGCGCTGGCTCAGCAAGAGTGGGAAAAAAACAATTGTGTCATAAAGCCGCCCCTGGATGCAACTCCGGCTGCAAACAAGAATAAGCCTGCCGCGAAAGAAGAAGCCCGCATGGAAAACGGCGGTAGCGTTAGGTCTGTCCAGGCAAAATTGGGCGACACCGGCAAAACGGTCGAGCTCCACTTGACGACTTCCGCCGACGGCGCGAAAACCTGGACATTTGCCGAAAACGGCAAGGCTCTCGATCCAAGCGAGGTCACGGAAGAGAGCGGCGGGGGCGTGGTTGTTAACCTGAAGCCGAGGCAAGCGCCGGCGCCCAAGGTGATCGAGGTCGCGGCCGACCTGAACGCCATTCCGGCCATCGGCAATTTGCTAAAA
>CAZXYG010000060.1:9399-9668 GCA_964644885.1 uncultured Rickettsiales bacterium | reverse complement strand
GCGCTCCTGCTCCTGCTCCATCCAGTCCATGGTGGCAGCGCCCTCATGCACTTCGCCGATCTTGTGCGATTTGCCGGTATAATAAAGAATGCGCTCGGTCGTGGTGGTTTTTCCCGCGTCGATATGTGCACAGATACCGATATTGCGATAACGTTCGAGAGGTGTTTGGCGGGGCATGTTATATCTCCCCGATTACCAGCGATAGTGCGAAAAGGCCTTATTCGCCTCCGCCATTTTGTGCGTGTCTTCCCGCTTCTTTATCGCGGTTC
>CAZXYG010000060.1:4139-9389 GCA_964644885.1 uncultured Rickettsiales bacterium | reverse complement strand
GCCATTGTGTGCTCGCCGCGGTTGCGCGCGGCGGTGATGATCCAGCGCAGCGCTAGCGCCATGCTCCGGTCCGGGCGCACTTCCACAGGCACCTGGTAGGTGGCACCGCCCACGCGGCGGGAGCGCACTTCCACCGTCGGCTTGACGTTATCGAGCGCATTCTCGAAAACTTTAAGCGGATCTTCCTTAGCTTTCTTGCGAATATTTTCCAGCGCCGAATAGACGATGCGCTCGGCTACGGACTTTTTTCCGCGTTCCATCAGGCTGCTCATGAAGCGGGAGACTACGATGCTGTTATATTTCGCATCCGGTATGATTTTACGTTTGATGGCTGCACGACGGCGTGACATGGTTTCTCTCCTGATTACTTCGGACGCTTCGCGCCGTATTTGGAGCGATTCTTGTGGCGGTCCTTGACGCCCTGCGTATCCAGCGTGCCGCGGATAATATGGTAGCGCACACCGGGAAGGTCCTTCACGCGGCCGCCACGGATCATCACCACGGAGTGTTCTTGTAAATTATGGCCTTCGCCGGGAATGTAGCCCGTGACCTCATGGCCGTTGGTGAGGCGGATACGTGCCACTTTGCGCAGCGCCGAGTTCGGCTTTTTGGGCGTGGTGGTATAGACGCGCGTGCAGACCCCGCGTTTTTGCGGGCTTGCTTCCAGCGCCGGAACCTTGTTCCGTTTCTCCTGCTTGGTGCGCGGTTTGCGTACCAGTTGATTGATCGTCGGCATGAACACTCGCTGCTACATTGATCTGTTGACGGGCGGCTAAAGCCCGAAAATAGGCGCGCATACTAATGTCGGCCCCAGCGCGAGTCAAGCTAAAATTTCCGGGAAAAATTCAGGGGGTTGATAAGGGGATAAAGGGGATATTTTTACGCTTATTCTTCTTTGTTTTTCTGCTTCCTTTTCTTTTCCAGCACAAACTCTAACTTTTGCACGGCTAGGCGGGTAAGTTCCTCGCGCGAGCGCTTGGGATCGCCCACGATGCTGACCTCCGTCATGGAGTCGCTGTCAACGGCGCTTACCTTGATGGCATTTCCAACTAGCCGGAATTCGATGATATACTCTTTCTCTCCCGTCATTGATGCCTATCACTGTTATAAGTCTGCACTATATAACAGGTTGCAAAAAAGGGCGTGTCAAAAAAACACGCCCTTTTATCTTGTGGCGTTTGTTTGCGTCTAGATGCTTCTATTCAACTCTTCCAGCAGTTCATCTACCGTGGTGATGACTTTGGTGGCGGCTTGGTAACTGCGCTGCGCGATAATGATGCGCGTCAGTTCGTCCGCCAGTTCCACGTTGGCGTTTTCGAGTGCCGCCACGGAAAACACGCCCACGCCGGCATCACCTGTACTGCTTAAGGTAAATTCACCGGAAGCGTCGCTCTGCGAAAAAGTATTGCCAGGACGAGCGGTCAAGCCATTGGCGTTGGGGAACGATGCCAGCGGTATTGTGAACACGTTGCGCGACTGGCCGTTGCTGAAGTTGGCGACCACGAAACCGTCTTCGTCGATTTCCACCGAAGTCAGTGAGCCTGAAGATGCGCCGTCCTGCTCCACGAATTGGACTTGAAACGCGCCGGAAAATTGGCTTAAGCCGTCGGCCAGGCCAATAACGGTGGCGCCTTCGGTTCCGGCTTCAACCCCGGCGGTGCCGAAATTGAAAGAGATTTCACTGGGACTGGCGCCGTTAGACCAGACGATTTCGATCGCGGAACTTAGGGTGGAATCGACGTTCCTAAGCGTGCCGTCGCCGTTGAATTCGATGGTCCCGGAGGCAAGCTGGCCGAAGTCGTTATTAACAACCACCTCATCCGGCTCGGCGGAAAAGATTTCCACTTCCCACCGGTTATTGCCCGATTTAATAAAAGTCATCAAAACGTCATGGCCGTTGCCCTGAGCGTCAAATACCCGGACGCTGCGACTAAAATGAGCGCTGATGACACCCGATGCCATATTATCGCCCGCCACTCCCGCGGAGTCATAGACCGGGCTGAACGCCGCGCTAGCAAGACCAAACGCCGTCAAGACGTTTCCCGTGCTGCCCGCGCCGGTGTTGAAGTCGATGGTATCAAGCGGGTTATCGACGTTAATCGCAAGCCTGGCGTCAGTTGCCGGGCTGGTCAGCGTGGCGCTGATGCCGTCCGAATCGTCAATGAGCGCCTTAAGTCCGTTCAGCGTAGAGAAACGATTCGTATCTGAAGCCGTATTGGCAAACACGCCGCCGGTTTGAAGTCCTGCCAGGAGGGTGCCTTGCACGTTGACGAAAGTCATGGCTTCATTGGCGTCATCCGGCGCGACATACAGTCGGTTGCTGGAAACGCGGGCGGTTAAACCCGTCACGTTGTCAATTGCATCCGCTAACGTATTCAAGCTGTTGAACGTGCGTAGATCGGCGTTGGGGTTGCTTTGGTTGAACGTGAAGGAGAGGGTGCCGATAGTGGCGGTGGTGATGGAAAAACCATCGCCTGCGCTTGCGCCGGTGAAAACCTCGGATGGCGTGTTTGCGCCAAGAATACCGGCGCCCGCGTTGACCGTGGTAATATCCACGCTCTGCGCGAAACCGCCGTATTCAAAATCATACGCCGCCGTGAGGCCCGGCGTGATGTTGAGAATATCACCGCGCGTCAGATCGGAGCCTGTCAGCGCAACGTCCGGCACGATGATCGTATCCGAGCCGATGCCTTGGTTTGCCGCTTCGCCCGTAGCAAAATCGATGCTGTCGCCCGCGCCTTGCAGAGTAGCCTGCCCGGCGTTCAAATTAGCGCCGATGGATATGTTGCTCGTAGCGAAAGCCACGCCGCTGATGTCGCGGGTATTGACCGTTACAAGGCTCGTCAGGAGCTGGGACGGCGTAGTATTGAGATTTCCCGGCGCGCCCGGCAGTCGGCCTTGTGAATCCAAAGGCCATGCTTGAAGATAATAGCCTGCGGCATTGACAAAATTGCCTCGGCTATCCTGCCGGAAGGAGCCGGCGCGGGTGTAGAAAAAGCCGCCTTCACCCGTTTCCGATACATCTTTGACAGTTAAAAAACCGTTGCCCTGAATGGCCACGTCCGTTGCGACGCCGGTGGATTGAATCAGTCCCTGAGCCTCGATCAATGGGCGATTGCTGGCGATTGCGCCGCCGCCGGTGCCCGCTTCGCTGTCCGTGACCAGCGAGGTGAAATTCACGTCGCCGGCTTTATAGCCGGTGGTGTTGATGTTGGCGATGTTGTTGGAAATCACGCCGATCGCCGTGCCTTGCGCCGTAAGGCCGGAAACGCCTGCAAACAGTGAACCGTAAAGACTCATATGGTATACTCCTTTTGTTTAACTCATACTTCCGTTAGCTGCCTGGCCCACAAACTGGACCTTTTCGTAAGGCACAAGGATGCCGCCTTCCATAACCAATTGAACGGTATCGCCGGTAAGATCCACGCCGGTGACGAGCCCCGCCGTTAAAAGGTTAGCCGCCTCCTCGATATTCCCTTCGTCGTTTTCAAATGTGACGGCCACTCCATAGGTGCCGGGAGGCACGCGAACACCGTCGTTATTTTTACCGTCCCAGGTTACGTTATGCCGTCCGGATGAAGTTTGACCTTCGCTAGTGAAAACGACATTTCCGCTGGCATCCGCGATGGTGATGAAAGTAGCTTTGGTAGGTGCATCAAGCTCATACGAAAAGAATGCATCGCCGGTTTGCTTGACCAGGATGCCATTATTCTTGACCTCGGCGATCTTGCCGATAAAGGAAGAAGCGCTGCTGATCTGAGATCCGGTTTGCAAGGCCAGCAGGGTTTCCAAATGCTTGTTGGTGGCGACTTGCTGCTCAACCCCGGCAAAGCCGGTCAGTTGACTGGTGAATTCGCTGGAATCAAGGGGATTGGTGGGATCTTGATTCTTAAGCTGAGTGGTAAGCAGCAAGAGAAAATTATCAAAATTTTCCGCTAACCGGCTCAACGAGTCCGTTTTTTTCAGCAGGGAAGATGTTGTGCTAATTGCGTTCAGTTCCATTTTCTACCTCTCTACACATGAATATCAATAAGCCCATAACCACTGCCGATGTACACCACATGCGCGGGAATAACTTCGACATCCGCTTGCGCTGGGTCGGCTGCATTAAGAGCGTCGTAATCTTGCGGTTGACCGGCTTGTTTGTTGGCTTCTTGCGGATTGCCGTGCTCGCCACGCAAATTGAAGCTCATTTGTCCGGCGTCAATTTTCAGTCCGCTATCCTGGAACACCCGCTCCAACATCCGGCTGTCTTTATGCAGCATGTCCAGCGTATCGGCGCGATCGGCCATAATGGACGCCTTCACAAGGCCATCCCGCGCAATATCAAGCCGGATATCCACCCGCCCCAATTCAGCCGGCTCTAATTTCACGGAAATAGTTGTTTCCCCGCTCTTCAGCGCGTTGGAGACATGAAAACGCACCTGCTCGGTGGCGGGATGCCCTTTTGCATCTGCAGTTTTGAGGGGAAGAGTGAGGCTATCGAGCGCAGGCGATAATTTCTCGGCGCCTGGGTTCTGCGTACCCGGCATTACGTCAAGCTGCTGAAATGCCGGAACGCTTACGTTTGGCTTGAATGAGGCATTGCCGGAAGATTGTTTGGCCGGCTCGGCATTGTCGGCCAAGGCGTCGGAAACATCCAGCGGTTCGTGCTTGCCGTCCTTGCCGGCATGCAGGTTCATGGCTTTTCCAATCCCGGGAGCCTGATACCTCTCATTGAGAGTAAGCACGTCGCTTGTAGGAAGGGTGATTTTAGAAACGTTATGCGCGTTTGCCAGGATAGGGAGAGCGCTTGATGATTCCAGCGGCGTCTCCAACGTTGTGATGAGCGCCGCCTCGGCTGCAATGGCGGAAACCACCTGACCGTTATTATTATTTGGCAAGGCAGGCGACACATCGCCAAGCGCCGTTTTCCCCGCCGTATCAAGTTCGGGAGAAATAGCATTTGGTATTTTGGCAAGAATCGAGATGATTGCCTCGCTTTCAGGTATATAGCCGGACTGAGGCGCATAGAGAGCGAGTACATTAGCCGCTTCGGCGGCGGGAGCCTCAACAACTTCCTGGCTGGCGACGCCGGTAAGAATTGTGGGCTGAGCACTTTGTAAGGCCACCACCGCTTGATCAACCTGCAGGAGGGAGGCATCATTGCCATTGACAAGCAGGCCCTGTAAAAGCGCTTCCGCGCTTCCGTCGACTGTGCCGTTTTCTGCAACAATGGAGACATCCGCCGCCGAAGCGGCTAATGTACTC
>CAZXYG010000060.1:0-4129 GCA_964644885.1 uncultured Rickettsiales bacterium | reverse complement strand
GAGCAGGTAGACGCCGACCGGCCGCGCCGCCTTGATCACGTCGCCCTTCTCCCCCTTCTCGAGGCGGGACACCTCACCCAGGATCTTCTCGATCGAAGCCCGACCGTCGGCGCGGAAATACTCGCCGCCGGTGCGCTGGGCGAGCTTGCGCAGCGGCTCCTCGTTCAGGCGAGTGACCGCCGGAGCGCCGGTCTGCAGCAACCCCTGAAAGCCATCCGCAAGGAGCGCTCCTTGCCCCGCCAGCAAACTAACGCCACCGGTTTGCTGTGGGCTGGAGGCTTGGATTAATAGCGCAACTAACGGATTCATATTTTCTATATTTGCGTTAAATCATTAAGTACCAAGCAGGAAGCGTGCCAAGAGAAAAATTTCTTTTAACATAATGTAAAATAACAATATTATTATTTACTTGCGAGCGTGGAAAGAAGTGGAGTGACGTGCTTATTTTGTTACATGGGGCAAGTTTTGCCTGCCATTATGTCTGTTTGTTCGCAGGAGCCGCGTGAGAACCGCCGTGAAAAGATACGGCGGGTAACAGCAACGGAGCCGTTGCTTCTTTTGCCGCAGGCTGCTAAGTTCCGCGCCACTGCTTATAAAAAAGAAGGAGTGATATGAAGCTTAATGCGAATTCGGTGAAACCAGGGCACGTGATCACGCACCAAAACAGGCTATGGCGCGTGGTCAGGACGCAGCATACCATGCCCGGCAAGGGTGGAGCCTTTATCCAAATGGAATTGAAAGAACTCAAAAGCGGCACCAAGCTGAATGAGCGTTTTCGTTCCAGCGAGAACGTGGAAAAAGCGCATCTCGATACAAAAGATTACCAGTACCTTTATGCGGATGGCGAGATGTTGACGCTGATGGATGCCGAAACCTATGAGCAGATCCATATTAATAAGGGGCTGATGGGGGAGCAGGCGATCTATCTTCAGGACGGCATGGCGTTGACGGTGGAATCGCACGATGGTTCTCCGGTTGCTGTTGCGTTGCCGGAGCACGTGGTGCTTACGGTGACCGAATCTGAGCCGGTTGTGAAAGGCCAGACTGCCGCTTCCTCGAATAAACCGGCGCTGCTGGAGAATGGTTTGCGCGTGATGGTGCCCACGTTCATTGGAGTGGGCGACAAAGTTGTAATCAAGACGGAAGACGACACGTATCTTGAGCGCGCGAAATAGGGATGAAATCCGGCATTATTCGTGTGATGGAGGGGGCGGTCATTAAAGCCGGGCGCAGGCTGCTGCGCGATTTCGGCGAGGTGGAGAAGCTCCAGGTATCGCAGAAAGGGCCGGGGGATTTTGTTTCAACCGCCGATACGGAAGCGCAAAAAACTCTGACATGGGAATTACAGAAAGCCCGCCCCGATTATGGTTTTTTGGTGGAAGAGGGTGAGGAAATCAAAGGCAAGGATGCGTCTTACCGCTGGATTATCGATCCGCTAGACGGCACCACGAATTTTCTGCATGGCCTCCCGTTCTTCTGTATTTCGGTGGCTTTGGAGAAGCGGCTTCCCAATAAAAAACCCGACATCGAGGCGGCGATGATCTTCGCTCCCGTCTTCAATGAGTTGTTCTGGGCCGGGAAAGGTGAGGGGGCTTATGTAAACGATGAGCGGCTCAAGGTATCGGCGCGCGTGAAACTGGATATATCGGCGGTAGGAACGGGCGGCGTTGCGATCAATCGTGCCGACCGGCTCGCCACGGAGGCTGCCATCCAAGCGGTTGCGGAGAAAGTGGCGGCGGTGCGCATTCTTGGCTCGGCGGCGCTGGAGCTGGCGTATGTAGCCGCGGGCAGGCTTGAAGCCTACTGGCATAGCACTATGAAACCGTGGGATGTTGCGGCTGCCATCCTGCTCATCCGCGAGGCGCACGGTATGGTTACCGAAATCGGCGGGGGGAGCAGGGCGCTCGAAACCGGCAGCATTCTGGCCACCAACGGCCATGTGCATAAGGAAATTGATTCCCTCGTTGCGCCGCACTATAAGCAATGAAACATTGCGGGGTGGTTATGAAAAAATTTGCCGGTGGCATTATTTTGGCTTTTCTGATCGTGGGCGCCGCAGAAATTTTTGCCCAGGAAAACAAGGAAATGCAAGGCGCGGCAGCGGGCAAGCCAGAAGCGACGGAGTTGCCATGGCTTACCCCGAAGAAACAAGCAAAACGGGCAAAACAAGAAGCGCCGAAACCCACGACCCCGGACTTGGTTGTGGAATGTGCGCCGGGCCAATATGACCTCCCCGAGGCAAAGCAGATTGAGCTTGAGGCGCTGACGCATGCCTTGTTGGAAAATGCCGCGCAGCGGGCGACCGTCAAAAGTTATGCCGCGGGAGCCACGAAAGAGGATGCCGCCGCCCGTCAGATTGCCATGAAGCGCGCTCTGGCCGTACGGGATTTTCTCGCTAGCCAGGGTATTCAGCGCGAGCAGCTCATTCTCAAGGTTTTCGGAAATGCGGCGCCGGAAGCGCCGTTTGACCGCATGGAATTCACCCTGGAGAAGGCGGAAGAGAAAAAACCTTAAATTCTATATTCCATAAGCACTGCATCCATCATTTTTTCGCCCCGCCGGTAATAGTTTTTGCGCCTGCCGTTTTTCCTGAAGCCTGCCGATTCATATAATTCAAGGGCAGCGGCGTTATTTTCCGGCGCTTCGAGATAAAGCGTTGTCACGCCGGTTTGCTTGATATCGGCAAGGCAGCGCGTCAGTAATTTTCGGCCAATGCCCTGCTTTTGCATTTCCGGAGCTACGAATATTGTCAGGATTTCTGCTTCGTCCGCGACCGTGCGATAAAGGATGCAGCCTACGGTATTTGCTCCATCACGGGCGATCAATCCATGCGTATGTGCATCGCCGATCATAGCGGTAAACGCGGCCGCACTCCAGACGGTTTCAAAGCAACGGGCGTGCAGGGTGGATAATAGGCCAGGTTCTTCCCCGTGGGCGGTTTGAATGCGAATATCAGCCATGGCCGTGGGGCAGAGAAGGTTTTTTCGCATCGGGCGGGCGGATATAAAGGGGTATGGCGGGTTTTTTGTCGGCTTGGCCTGCCTTGAGATATAAAGTGGCCAGCTCTGCTATGGTTTCCGCCTGAGGGGCAATGGCAGGAGTGAAGGCGATGGCGGCGTTCACCAATGGTGCCAGCATCGCTTCGCAATTGCCAGCGACGAGGCAGCCGGGTTTCAAGTTTTCCGCCAGCGCGCCGTATTCCATTAGCGCGGGTGCGGAAAGAGGATGCGGCAGCGCTTCTTCCATCGCGTAGGCCTGCACATAACATTCCCCGCGTCCGGCGTTGAGGGCGGAGAAGATAATCCGGCTTTCGGAATGATAGGCGCGTGCCTGCCGACACATGGCCTCCAGCGAGGAGATGCCCAGCAAAGGCTTCTCCAGAGAAAGAGCGAGGCCTTGCATGGCCGCCAGTCCTATGCGCACACCCGTGAAACTGCCGGGGCCGGTGCAGGTAGCCAGTGCATCCAAATCGCAATAGGAAAGCGCCTGCTCTTGCAGGATTTCCTCGATCAGAGGCACCAGCAGTTCCGCTTGCCGATGCGGATCGCTCTCTCTGTTCCGGCGCGTGATTACGCCATCCGTCCATAGAGCCACGGAACAATTGCCCGTAGCGGTTTCCACTGCCAGCAGCTTCATGCGAAACTCCGCATTGTTTCGAAGAATGGCGGTCCCGAGAGGACTCGAACCTCCGACCAATGGTTTAGGAATTATATGCTCTAATTTTGATGATGTTCCACCAAAGTGTATATTTTTGTTTTATTGCAATAACTTATTGAAACAGCCAAGATTCAAGAATTATTGCTGCTGAAAAAAGTAACTCTATAGTAACTCCAAAACAAATAAAATAGCGTTTTCAACGCGTTCCTTGGACAATAAGGAAATCTACTACCTTACCCTCGCCAGTAACGTCGCACCTGTAAGTATGGGGTACCATTACCCCCAGCCCATTCATTAGCTCTACATGCCCGGTGACGCCATAGTCTCCAGTGTTCAGTTTATTTACCGATACACTGCCCCATACAAAATCGACCTTTGAAGGGAACTTGGCGTTGTAGGTAACATGCTTTTTACAAGCTAGTTGTTTAGTCCCACTTTGTGATGGTGTAGTGTATTCTGCTCTGCCAACGAA
>CAZXYG010000059.1:0-9718 GCA_964644885.1 uncultured Rickettsiales bacterium | reverse complement strand
CGCGGCGCTGGCAGAGGAAATGAAAAAAACAAGGGAGGTCTCTGCCCTGCTTTATTCAAGTAAACACGGGAGAGGAGCCGCAGAAATCCGGCGTGCCTCCTTTTGAAGCGGATGTTTTTATTAAAACCTGCCGAGATGAACTGGGATTGAATATTGTTGGACTCATGTGCATTCCGCCGGCAGATGAAGAACCATCGCCGCATTTCGCCTTGCTCAAAACTATCGCAGAAAGAAACAGGCTCTCGCAACTCAGCATGGGCATGAGCGGCGATTACGAAATCGCAGCCTGCATGGGAGCAACTCACCTACGCATCGGCACAGCCATTTTCGGAGAACGCCGTGCACCGGCCTGACGCGGAAGCGCTCCACGCTTTTTACAGATCGCCGCTGGGCCGGGTAACGCAAGAACGCCTTGCCGGGCATATTAAGCAGCTCTGGCCGCAGCCGGGAAATGACGCCATTGCCGGGATCGGCTATGCGCTGCCGTACCTGGAAGAATATAAAACCGGCGCGGTTATCGCGCTGCTGCCGGGGTTGATCGGCCCTGAGACCTGGCCGGAGAAGGGAGGAAATCTAACCTGTCTTGGGCAGGAATACGCACTTCCCTTGCGCGAGGGCACGCTCAACCGCGCGCTAGCGGTGCATGGGCTGGAATTCTCCGAAAAACCGCTGGCGTTGCTTGAGGAAATATGGCGTGTGCTGGTGCCCAAGGGCAGGGTTCTCATTGTCGTGCCCAACCGCCTGGGATTGTGGACACGCATGGAAAGAACGCCTTTCGGCTTTGGCACGCCCTATTCGCTTACGCAACTGGAAAGCCTGCTCAAGCAAACCCGGTTCCATGTGCTGCGCGCCGGGTCGGCCTTGTTCATGCCGCCTATTGAATCCCGTTTCGTTCTGCGCACCAGCGCGCTATGGCGCACACTCAGCCGCCGGTGCTTGAAGGGCATGGGCGGCGTGCTGATCGTGGAGGCGGAAAAACGGCTTTACGCCGAAGTGCCTGAGGCGGTCAAAGAACGTATGGCGGGGCTACAGCCATCAGCCGTAACATCGTTAAATTGTAACGTCGTGACGACTTAACGTTTCACCCCTTCCTCAACAGGAACACCCCCACATCGCCGAATAAATTAGCGGTGAAACAGCCGGCGCCGGGGAAGGGCAGGGGGCGGGCGCCATAGAGGCAGCGGCGTTTTTCGATCACGCAGCCCAGCTCGCGGGCCAGGATCACGAAATCGCGGATGGTGCTGAAATGGATGTTAGGCGTTTCGTACCACTGGTAGCTGAGATGCGAGGTCACGGGCATTCTGCCCTTGGACAGCAGATAGAGCCGGTTGGCGATATGGCCGAAATTGGGAATGGCGACGATCACCCGCGCGCCGATGCGCAGGCTTTGCTCCAATACTTCCTTAGGGCGATGCATCACCTGCACCGTCTGCGCCAGCACCACGTAATCGAAGGCTTTGTCGCCATATTGCGCGAGGTCGCTGTCGGCATTGCCCTGCACCGCCAGCAGCCCCTTGGCCATGCAGGCGGAGACGCGCGCGCTTTCGATTTCAAGCCCGCGACCGTCTACTTTTTTTTCACGCGCGAGATATTCCAACAACGCGCCCTCGCCGCAGCCCACATCCAGCACTCGGGAGCGAGGCGGAATAAGTTTTGCGATTACTTCCAGATCCGCCCTCATTGCAAATCTTCCTTGCGGCGGGAAACGCCTTGCAGAAACCCGCCTATCGTTTCGAACAATACCGGCTCGTTGAGAAGGAAGGCATCGTGCCCCTTGTCGGTCATGATTTCAACAAAGCTCACCGGCGCGCCCACGCCGTTCAGCGCATGGACGATGCGCTTGACTTCGGATGTAGGAAATAGCCAGTCGCTGGAGAAGGAAATCACGCAGAATTCCGCGCTTACGCCCGCGAATGCCTTGCCGAGCTGCCCGCCGTGGTCGGCTTCCAGATCGAAATAATCCATCGCGCGCGTGATATAGAGATAGCTGTTGGGATCGAAGCGCTCGACGAAGGCGATGCCTTGATGGCGCAGGTAGCTCTCGATCTGAAAATCGGCCTCAAAGCCGTAGGAAACTTTCTCGCGATCCTGCAAACTGCGGCCAAAGCGATTATGCAACCCGGCTTCCGAGAGATAGGTGACATGCGCGGTCATGCGCGCCACCGCCAGCCCCTTGGCAGGATACTTCTTCTTGAGGAAATATTTCCCTTCGCACCAGTCGGGATCGGCCAAGATGGCCTGCCGCCCTATTTCGTGGAAAGCGATATTCTGCGCCGTATGCCGCGCCGAAGCCGCGATGCACACCACCGAGCGGATGGCATCCGGATAGAGCGCCGCCCAGGCCAGCGCCTGCATCCCGCCCATCGAACCACCGATCACGCAGAACAGTTTTTCGATGCCGAGCTTTCGCACCAGCAGACGCTGGGCGCGCACCATATCCTGGATGGTGAGAACCGGAAAATCAAGCCCGAACGGTTTTTTGGTTTTTGGATTGATGGATTTAGGACCATAAGAACCCATGCACCCGCCCAGGACGTTGGGGCAGATAACGAAATATTTTCCGGTATCGATGGGCTTTCCCGGCCCGGCCATGCTTTCCCACCAGCCCGGCTTGCCGGTAACGGGATGCACTTCCAACATATACTGGTCGGCGGTAAGGCCGTGGCAGACCAGAATGGCGTTGGATTTTTCCTCGTTCAGCGCACCATAGGTTTTATAGGCAAGAGGGAAGGCCTCTATTTCCGCGCCGCTATCCAGCACCAGCGGTTCCTTTTCCGCCAAGAGGGCGATATCACCCACCGCCACCTCGCGGTAGGACCCGCCGAATTGCAATATGGCCGACTTCCCTTTCATGCCAACGTTTTAGAGGATTCCCAAGGGAAAGTAAAATGCCCAGGGCAATAGGCGAAAACAAAACGTTAACGTTTTATTAACGTTTTTAACGTATGATGAAGGCATCCAGAGCCTAGATGGTTACAGATATGCAAGACCCCGACGACGAGATAGATAATCCTGGTCAGCCATTAGAGAATAAGTCGACGATAGAAATCCTCATGCACCTTGGGGCGACAAGGCCTCCCGCGGGAGGCAAGCTCGATTACCTTAAGGGCATTACATGCGCGCTGGTTATGGATAACTGGCGTGAAACAACAGACAGCAAGTCTTGCAGGCTTGAGTTTGTTACACTCGGCAGAAATAAGTGCCAAAGATTACTCACGTTGCTAGACGGGCATGGCATCAAGCATTTCCCCATTCCTGACGATGATAGGCGCCATCATCAAAATGATGAGGCATATTTCAATCCAGAAACCAAGGGCTTCGATAAACGACCAGGCCGGCGCGGCACCACAGTGACGTCTTTGGTGCATAGAGAAGCCTACGCGGCGGCGGCAGAGGCGGTCATAGCCTTGCTCGGCGCTCATGTGGTCGACGCCCGCGGCGATACGAACTGCAGCCATCACGGCGGCCGCGATAAGCTGCGGAAAAAACTATATGATAAACTTGCGCAAGCGTGCGAGGAGCGAAGGGCGCCCAATTTTCGTCAGTTCTAAGCCCGCTTGCGGCGTATGGCGCCGGATGTTTCCCGCAGCGCGCGCGCGGCCGCAACCATATTCCTAAGCGCAGGCTCCACTTCCTTCCAGCCGCGGGTTTTAAGACCGCAATCCGGATTGACCCAGACTTGGTCTGGCGAAAGCACCTTAAGCGCCTTGGCGAGCAGATGCTCCATCTCCTCCACCGAAGGCACCCGCGGGCTGTGGATGTCGTACACGCCAGGGCCGATTTCGTTGGGGTAGCGGAAATCGGTGAAGGCGTCGAGCAACTCCATCTGCGAGCGCGAGGTTTCGATCGATATCACGTCCGCATCCAGCTTGGCGATGGAATCGATGATATCGTTGAATTCCGAATAGCACATATGGGTATGGATCTGCGTTTCATCCTTCACCCCGCTCGCGGAGAGGCGGAACGCATCCGCCGCCCATTGGAGATAGGCATCCCAATCGGCGCGGCGCAACGGAAGGCCTTCGCGGAACGCCGGCTCGTCGATCTGGATGATGCGGATGCCCGCCTTCTCCAAATCAAGCACCTCGTCGCGGATGGCCAGCGCGATCTGCATCGCGGTTCTTTCCCTTGGCTGGTCATCGCGCACGAACGACCATTGCAGGACGGTCACCGGGCCGGTGAGCATGCCCTTCATGATGCGGTCGGTAAGGCCTTGGGCATAGGCCGCCCAGCGCACCGTCATCGGCTCCTCGCGCGAAACATCGCCGTAAATCACCGGAGGCTTGACGCAGCGCGATCCATAGCTCTGCACCCAGCCGTTTTTGCTAAAAGCAAAGCCGCTTAATTGCTCGCCGAAATACTCCACCATGTCGTTGCGCTCGAATTCGCCATGCACCAGCACGTCGATACCCACATCCTCCTGCTTGCGTACGGCCAGCGCCGTTTCCTTTTCCAGGAACGCTTCGTACTGCTTCTCCGTAATGTCGCCGCTCTTGAACTGGGCGCGTTTCTGCCGCACCTCCGCCGTCTGCGGGAACGAGCCGATCGTAGTGGTGGGCAACAGCGGCAAACCCAGTGCCTTGTGCTGGGCTTTCTTGCGCTGCCCAAAGGGATGCTTGCGCTCCTTCATGCCCTCGGAAATCGAAGCCATGCGTTTCTTAACCGACGGATTATGAATGCGCTCGGAGGCGCCGCGCGAAGCGATAGCCTCGCGGCTTTCCCTGAACGCTTTCTCCACGCCCTTGCGTTCGCCATTCACGGCCTTGGTGAGCGCTATCACTTCAGCCAGTTTTTGTTTCGCGAAGGCGAGCCAGTTTTTCAATTCAGCGTCGAGCGCCGTTTCCGCCGCCAGATCCACCGGCGTATGCAACAACGAACAAGACGGCGCGAGGATCAGCCGGTCGCCGCCAAGCTTGGCCTTGGCCGTTTCCGCAACGGCAAGGGTTTTTTCCAGGTCGGAGCGCCAGATATTTCGGCCATCCACTACGCCTATGGAAAGCATTTTATCCTCAGGATATTTTTTGAGTATCTCATCGAGCTGGCCGGGCGCGCGAACCAGATCCACATGCAGCGCCTGCACCGGCAGCGCCAGCGCGGTTTTCAAGTTCTCGCGAAGCCCCTCGAAATAGGACGCGACAAGAAGCTTTGCGCCGTTCTGCTGCGCTAGCACCGAATACGCCGTTTGATACGTTTTGCGTACTGCATCGCTTAAGTCCATGGCCAGGAACGGTTCATCCATCTGCACCCATTCAGCGCCTTGGGCGGTAAGCCGCTTCAGTATTTCGGCATAAACCGGCAATAATTTAGGAAGGTGATCGAGCGGCCGCACGCCTTTCTCCTTCGCTTTGGCAAGCAGCAGAAACGAAATGGGGCCTATCAGCACGGGCTTGGGCGTGATGCCGAGCGCCTTCGCCTCAGCGAATTCATCGAACACCTTGGTGGATGCAATCTTGAACGTACGGTCGGTTTTGAGCTCGGGAACGATGTAGTGGTAATTGGTGTCGAACCACTTGGTCATCTCCATGGCGGCAAGGTCGCGGCCGCCTTCCTGCGTGCCGCGCGTCATAGCGAAATAGGTTTTGAGATCCATCATGTCGCCCTTGAGCTCGTAGCGCTTCGGAATAACTCCGAGAAGGCAGGCCATGTCGATCACGTGATCGTAGAGCGAAAAATCGTTGCAGGGAATGAGGTCTATTCCGGCGTCACGCTGCAGTTTCCAATTGTCGGCGCGCAGGCGCTTAGACTCCGCAAGCAGCGCCTTCTCATCCGACTCTCCCTTCCAATATCTCTCCAGCGCCTTCTTCAATTCACGATTGGGGCCGATGCGGGGAAATCCCAGATTCGACGATAATGCCATGTGGCGCTCCTCTTTTTTACCTGATTTCTGCCCTCAGAAGGGAAAGAAATACAGGATTCTTGCCTGTTTGCAAGCTTTTCCTTTATTTGTCAGATGGTTTGGATATACTGCGCCGCAATCGTAATCGCGAGAGGGGAACCCATGGCGGAAAAGGATAAGAAAAAGCAAGCGGCGCCAGCCGAAACGCAAGCAGAGCGGCAGGTCAAGGTCAACGCGCAATATATCAAGGATCTTTCGTTCGAGAATCCGCGCGCGCCCAAAAGCTTGATAGCCACAAAGGAACAGCCACGCATCGATGTGAACCTTGATCTGCGCGCCCAAAAGCTTCAGGACGCCACGCACGAACTCGCCATCCATATCCAGGCCAAGGCCAGCGTAGGCAGCGACGTGCTTTTCCTGGCCGAAATCGTCTATGCCGGCATGTTCACGCTGGAGAATATTCCGGAGAACGAAATCCAGCCCGCGCTTTTGGTATTCTGCCCCACGTTGATTTTCCCGTTCGCGCGGCGGGTGCTTTCCGATGTCACGCGGGATGGCGGTTTCCCGCCTCTCTTGCTCGAGCCGATCGATTTCGGTCGGCTTTACGCGCAACGCCTGGAGCAAGCAAAACAGACGAAACAGTAATCAGGCTTCGGTTTTCAACCAGAGCGGTTTTTTGAGTTTTTCGATGAACGCGCGGTGCGCTTCCATCTCTTTCTGCGAAGGCGGAAAGAGCCGCGCAGCGCGCTTCTTGCGGCGCGCCTCGGCAACCGCCGTTTTTTCCTGTTCCGTGGCAAAGGCAAGCCCTCCTTGCGCGCCCCCGATCAATTCCAGATACATATCCGCGAGAAGTTCGGCATCGAGCAGCGCGCCGTGCAGCGCGCGTGCGCTGGTATCCACGCCGAAACGGCGGCACAGCGCGTCGAGCGAGGATTGCGCGCCGGGAAATTTTTGCCGCGCGTGTAGCATCGTGCAAAAGGCGCGCTCCGCCGGGAGAATTCTTTTTCCTGCGCCTTCCAGCTCGGCGTTGAGAAACTTCATGTCGAACTCGGCGTTGTGAATCACCAATTGCGATTCGCCTATAAAAGCAAGAAGATCGTCCACCACGCGCTCGAAACGCGGCTTGTCGGAAAGGAATTCGGTGGAGATGCCATGAATGGCGAAAGCCGATTCCGGCACGTCGCGCCCGGGATTGAAATAGGAATGAAAGGTCTTGCCGGTGCGGATATGACCCACCATCTCGACGCAAGCGACTTCAATAACGCGGTGGCCCTGCGCGGGGCTTAGCCCCGTGGTTTCGGTATCGAGCGCGATTTCCCGGATGCTCATTGCGCCAGTTCCCCGATAATTTTATTGACCTCTTTTGCCAGCACCGCTTCGTCCCGGTCGGTATCGAGAATAAAATCAGCCTTCGCCCCGTTATACGCCGTCTCGCCCTGGCTGGCCACAATTTTCCGCCACTTCTCCTCGCTCATGCCGGGGCGGGCCAGCACCCTGGCCTTTCGCACGCTCTCCGGCGCCGTGAGCAGCAGCACGGCATCGCACAGGCCGTCCGCGCCGGTCTGGAACAGCAGCGGAATATCGAGCACGGCAAGCGCCGTTCTTTTCCGCTTCTGTTCCGCCAGGAATTCTTGCTCCGCCAACCGCACCGCCGGGTGCACGATGGCCTCGAGGTCGCGCAGCGCCGCTTCGTCATGCAGCACAATCCGCGCCAGCCGCGCGCGGTCTATCTTCCCGCCGATGCCTGCTTCCGGAAACCGCACCGCCAGCGCCGCAATGCGTTTTGTATCCTCGGCGTAGATTCGGTGCACCTCGCGGTCGGCGTCGAATACCGGCGCGCCTGCTTTTACGAACAGCGACGCCACGAAGCTTTTGCCCGATCCGATCGGGCCGGTGAGGCCTAAAACCTTCATCGTTTTTGCAGCGCCGCGATGACTTCCCGACGCAGCTCTTCGGTAACTTCCGGCCATACGCCGAACCACGCCTTAAACCCCGGCGCCGCCTGATGCAAAAGCATCCCCAGCCCGTCCACCGTCGGGTTTCCCCGCGCCTTCGCCTGTTTCAACAACTCGGTTTCGAGCGGGTTATAGACGATATCCACCACCAGCGCATCTTTGGGCAACAAGGATAAATCGACATCGAGCTGCCTCTGGCCAGTCATGCCGAGCGAGGTGGTGTTGATAAGTATGTTTGCCTGGTTAAAAACAGAATTTCTATTTTCCCAATCAGAAACAATCATAAATTTTTCTAGAGGAATGGCGCCACCCTCTCTCAATGCCTTTTTATAAATAGTATCGTTAGCAACTGTGTATAGCCCCATTTCATCTCTTAATTTTTCTGCACGCGCCTTAGTTCTATTCACTACTTTGATAAGAGGAACGCCAAGACAAAAAACCAAAGCAATTACGATTGCTCTAGCAGCTCCTCCTGCCCCCAAAACCACGGCATGTCCTTTTGAGAAATCAAAACCAGGTGCCTTATTTCTTATATTGGCGATAAAACCATTTATGTCGGTGTTATCCCCCATAAGTTCGTTACCCTGTACTACGATGGTGTTTACTGCGCCGGTTGTTTGTACGAGGCTATTTTGTGCTATCGTAAGCTCAAACACCCGCTCCTTATACGGCAGCGTGACATTCACCCCCGCATAGCCTTCGCGGAAAATATCCTCTTTTAAAAACTTTTCGAGTCCTTCCGGCGGAATATCTATTTTTTCATAACGTCCCAGGATGTCGTGTTTCTTCAGCCAGTAGCCGTGGATCGCCGGCGAGAGCGAATGCGCCACAGGATGACCTATAACACCCGCCTTAATCGCGTTTTTTGTCATGCTCTCGTTTCGCTTTATGCTCGGTGTAGTATTGCATGATGGTGGCCGTTACTTCCTCCACCGACCGGCGAGTGACATCAATCACTTTCCATTTTTGCTGCGCGAATAGTTTCCGAGCTTCCGCCACTTCTTCCTTTATGCGCTCGATATCCACGTAGGAAGTTTCGCGCTTTTCCTTCAGATGCAGAAGACGGCTTTTACGAATCTGCATCAGGCGCTCAGGATTAATGACCAACCCCAACACCAGCGGGCGTTCCAGCTCAAGTAGATTATGCGGTAGGGCACAACCCATGACATAAGGCACATTGGCGGCGCGCAGTCCGCGATAGGAAAGATAAACGCAGGTCGGCGTTTTGGATGTTCGCGAAACACCGACCAGCACTACATCAGCTTCTTCTAATTCATTCGTATTCTGGCCGTCGTCATGGGCCAGAGCGAAATTGATTGCTTCAACGCGCTCAAAATATTCCTCATCAAGACGATGCTGCCGTCCCACTTGATCACTTGCCTCGGTACCAAGATAAGAGGAAAGCTCGGAAATAACCCTAGACAGAACCGGTACACACGGAATTTTCAGCTTAGTGCATTCTTTTTTAAGCTCACTACCTAATGTTTCATCTATTACCGTGAATAACACCATGCCGGGATTTTCACGAATTCCATACAGGACTTTCTCCATTTGCCCCTTCGTACGCACCAGCGACCATACATGTTCCTCCGCCTCCACGCCTTCAAATTGCGACAAAGCCGATCGCGCTACGCTACTTGCCGTTTCGCCCGTTGAATCAGATACTAAATGCAAATGAAAGCGGTTCATGTAAGTAGGGAAAACTATCAGGAGTTCTGTGGATAACTATTACACTTACACACACTACGTTCTTTTTCTCACATAATTCTATTTAAGCGCAACAACTCATCCACATGTACATAAAATAATTCACTTACTTTAAAATATATAAAAAACACTTTTATCACCATTATTAAATATTAAATAATATACATTATAGTTCAAATAATTAGATATATTATTAAAACACTTATTCACATCTTACATT
>CAZXYG010000058.1:8373-9901 GCA_964644885.1 uncultured Rickettsiales bacterium | reverse complement strand
GCACGTGCTGTTCTTTGTTGAATTCAGCCTTCAGCTTTTGGCCTGATCCGCCGGTGCCGGTGCCCGTGGGGTCGCCTGTTTGCGCCATGAAGCCTTCGATCACGCGGTGAAACACGATGCCGTCATAGAATTTTTGACGCGCCAGCTCTTTGATCCGCGCCACATGACTCGGCGCAAGATCCGGTCTGAGTTCAATCGTCACGCGGCCATCCTTGAGTTCCATGTAGAGCGTGTTTTCCGGATCGGCGGCTTGCGCGGGGAATGACAGAGCAAGCGATAATGCAAATGCAAGTGTTCTCAGCATGTGGTTTTTCTCCGAAATCGTTTTTAGTTGTTGATTCTTAGTTTTTACAAACCAAGAACCATGAATCAATAACCAAGAACAGGAAACTAATCAACCGCCAACTTTCTTTGGCCGCATGCAGCGCATCATAACGATGACAAAGAGCAGCCCGCCGGTTATTGAAAGCAGCCCTCCCAGGCCCATTAGGCCCATTGCGGCTTGGCCTTGCAAGGAGTCCACCGCGCCGGGAGTTTTACGCAATGCGCCGTAGCCGCCTGACCATGCCAGCCCGGCGATATGCAGCAATTGCCCTCCGCCGTAGAGCAAAGGCTGTATTTCAGCTAAGCGGCCTTTGGCCTTGCGGTAGCCTAGGCGCGGCAGCAGGCTGTAGGAAAGCCCCATTAGCGCCAGTGAAATGCCAACGATGCTGCCGTGATAATGAGCGGGCACTTGCGTGTCGCTGCCTGTAATAAGAAGGCCCAGCGCCCCGCCTGCGGCGAATAGGCAAATGGATGCAATCAGCGCGTTGCGCTGCGGCCGTTTTTTCCGGGGAAACGGTTGCATGATGAAGGCGGCGGCGATGATAAGAGAAAGCGCTCCCGCCGCGATGCCGCCGCCGTAGCGCATCTGCTGCGTAAAAAAATCAAGGTACGCGTACGATGTGACATCGTAATACAGGTAAGCAAGCGGCGAAGGGCTTACGATAAAAAGATGCAACGTAAAAAGAATGGACATCGTGCGCGCCGAAAAGAACAGGCGCAGCTTCTGCTCCTCGGCGAGCCACAGCCATGCTACCAGCATGATCTGCGTATAGGTGAATTGCAGAACATGGCCGCTGCTCCAGAACAGCAAATCGTAATAATCCTGCGTGTGGAATGTATCGCGCAGGGGGGCAAGCGCCATGTAAGAAAAATACAGGCAGAGGCCCGCGATTAATGTTGTGATCCCGCTTACGGCAATGCCATAGCGCTGCGCCGTTGCCCGATGCTGCGGGAGGATAAGCGTAACGGTGCGGGCGCGTAGGCTCTGGAACAGGCAGGCGGCAAGGACAATGCCTATTCCGGCTAGAAACGCCGTCAGGCCGCACAGGAATAGCGTAGTGTCGTAAACCGGAATATAATTATTAAGGAGCGGCGCGCCTTGCCGTATGAACGGCGCGAACGCAAGAAAAAGCATGCCTGTAAGCGAAAGCCAATAGCCCACGCCGCGTTCCGATTCCTTCGATTGCGGCGCTGCCATGTGCCA
>CAZXYG010000058.1:7220-8363 GCA_964644885.1 uncultured Rickettsiales bacterium | reverse complement strand
GTGCCAAAGCAGCGCGGCAAAACAAAGCATCCACACCAGCACGGAGAGATTCACATGAATGACAAGCGCGGTATGGAACAGATCGGCAATGGGAAGCAGGTCTTGCACCGCGGGCGTACGCGCCGCCACCAGCAACACGGCGAACAACCCTGAAAGCGCCAGGGCGGATACCGCAAGCCATAGCCATTTGCGGAGATGGCGCGCGTTGTTGCCTTTTTTCCCCAAGAGGATGTAGCTATCGGTCATGCCTTGCAATTTTCCTCGCCGTTGGGTAGTAATCCCGGCATCATACATACAGGAAGCGCTGTTTGCCTAGAAAAAATCATCGCTGGATTGCGCTGTGGCTGTTTGCTTGCTGTGCCATGGTATACGCGATGGCGGTGGTGGGCGGGATCACGCGCCTGACCGAATCCGGCCTTTCCATTACAGAATGGAAGCCGGTTTCAGGCATCCTGCCGCCCTTGAGCGAAAAGGAATGGAATGTAGAACTTGAGAAGTATAAAACAACACCTCAATATATAAGAGACAATTTTGATATAAATATGGAGGGATTTAAACGTATTTATTGGGTTGAATTTATGCATCGCCTGCTTGGCCGCCTGACGGGATTCATATTCCTGATGCCATTCCTCGCCTTCTTGATTTCAGGCAGCCTCAGCCTGAGCTTTACATTAAAACTTCTCGGGCTTTTTGTTCTAGGTGGCGCGCAGGGAGCGATCGGCTGGTACATGGTGCAGAGCGGCTTGATAGATGTTCCGGCTGTGAGCCAATACCGCCTTGCGCTGCATTTTTTCATGGCGCTGGCTTTGTTCAGTCTGCTGTTCTGGTTGGCGTTGGATGTCGCAACAAACGCAAGCGCTCTCTTGCAAAAAGAGAGGAAAAAAATACGCCATTGTAATAATGGCGGGATGGTATCGCTGGGCATCACCATCCTTATTTTTATTCAAATGATCGCCGGTGCGTTTCTGGCCGGTCTGGATGGCGGGTTGGTTTATAACACCTTTCCCCTAATGGATGGGAGGCTTATTCCCGGAGGATTGTGGGTGATGGAGCCGCTGTGGAGAAATGTGTTTGAAAACGTTACCCTGATCCAATTCTTGCACCGCGTCGGGGCGTTGCTGCTGCTTGTTATGATTGCGTTCG
>CAZXYG010000058.1:1552-7210 GCA_964644885.1 uncultured Rickettsiales bacterium | reverse complement strand
CGGAGGGGACGGGGAACGAAAAACGACAAAAGCTCATCGCCATGCGGGCCACTCCAGCACCGCCTTGCGGAGGAGTTCGACGGCGGCGGACGCCGAGGACTTGCGTCCCGACGTGAGCGTTCCGGAGCCGGCGAGCGGCTTTTTCCGCCGCCACGGTGAAAGATGCATTGCTGCGGTGCGCGATCCACGCGCAGCTTGTCATTGTGTGTATCCAGTTTTTTCTGGGCGTGGCGACTTTGCTCAGCCACGTATCGCTGCCGCTGGCTTCGCTGCATCAGGCTACTGCTCTCGCATTATTGGGTGTTTCGTTATTTATTAATCACCACTTCCGTGCTATGAATGCGAAGGGAGAAGAAGCATAATGGACTATGATTCATTTTTTTCCACGGCCATCAACCGACTGAGGCTCGCCGGGAATTACCGCGAGTTTACTAATCTGGAGCGGTACGCTGGCCGTTTTCCTTTGGCCTGGGATCACACGCGGGGCCATGAAATTATTCTCTGGTGCAGTAACGATTATCTGGGCATGGCGCAGCATCCGGCGGTGCTTTCGGCCATTATCGAAACCGTCCAAGCGATGGGTTCCGGTGCGGGAGGGACGCGCAATATTGCGGGCACTAATCATCCGTTGGTGCTGCTGGAGCAGGAATTAGCCGATCTGCACGGCAAGGAAGCGGCGCTGGTTTTTACCTCCGGCTATGTAGCCAATTCCACGACGCTGGCGACGCTTGGTTCTCTGCTGCCGGAAACCGTATTTTTTTCCGATGCGCACAACCATGCGTCGATCATCGAGGGCATCCGCTATAGCCGCGCCGAGAAGCACATTTTCCGCCATAACGATGTGCAACATCTGGAGCGATTGCTCAAAACGGTCGATCGTAAGCGACCAAAGATCATCGTGTTCGAATCGGTGTATTCCATGGATGGCGATGTCTCGCCCATCGCGGAAATATGCGATCTGGCGGAGACATACAACGCGCTTACCTATGTGGATGAAGTGCATGCCGTGGGGCTTTATGGACCACGCGGCGGCGGCATCGCAGAGCGCGAAGGATTAATGCCCCGCCTGAATGTTATTCAGGGCACGCTGGGCAAGGCGTTTGGCGTGATGGGTGGTTATATTGCCGGCCCGGCTCGAGTGGTGGATTTCATCCGCAGTCATGCGCCTGGTTTCATTTTCACTACGGCGCTGCCGCCTCATATGGCGGCAGGCATTCTTGCCAGCGTGCGGCATTTGAAGCAGAGTAACTGCGAGCGCCATTTGCACCAGCACAAAGTGACACAGCTTAAGGCGATGCTGAAAGCGGCTGGAATTCCGGTTATGGGCACGACGAACAGCCATATCGTTCCGGTGCCTGTGGGTGATGCGGTGCGCTGCCGCCAGGCTTCCAACTTACTGATGGAACGGCACGGAATATTCGTGCAGCATATTAACCACCCTACGGTTCCCAAAGGTACCGAGCGGCTTCGCATTACACCTACGCCGTTGCATACCGGCGCCATGATGGAAGCGCTGGTCACTGGTCTTGTCGAAGTTTTTGATGCGTTGAAGTTGCGGCAGGGGGAAGAAGAAAAAGAGAAGCTTATTCTATCCGCGTTGGGATAATGTTCCGGGAGAGAAAGGATTGCGTTAGTTTTTTCTGCTTTTCCCCCATTCCACTTTCCAAGTGATTTTTTATCCGGCGGCTGCCATAATCATTCTGCAATGGCGCAGCCAAAAGTTCACCGCAAAGGGTTCATGTTTGTGCTTTCCTCGCCTTCCGGCGCGGGAAAAACAACGCTCTCCCGCTTGCTGCTGCAAAAAGACGACAACCTGATCATGTCCGTTTCCGTGACCACAAGGCCCAAGCGCAAGGGTGAAACGGAAGGAAAGGATTATACTTTCGTGGATACCGCGCAATTTGCCCGCATGGTGGAAGAGGAAGCATTCCTGGAGCACGCTGTGGTATTCGGAAATTTCTATGGCACGCCCGCATCGGTAGTGGAAAAGCATCTGGCGCAAGGTACCGATGTGTTATTTGACATTGATTGGCAGGGTACGCAGCAACTCACCGCAAAACATCGCGAGGATATGGTAAGTGTTTTTATCCTTCCGCCTTCGATGAAAGAGTTGGAAAGCCGCTTGCGAAAACGCGCGCAGGATACCGAAGATATCATCGGGAAGCGCATGGCCAAGGCGAATAGCGAAATCAGCCATTGGACATCGTACGATTACGTCATTATCAACAACGACATTGAGAAAAGCTTGGAAACCGTGCATTCGATTCTTCAGGCCGAGCGCCAGCGGCGCGAAAGGCAGCAAGGGTTAAAAAGTTTTGTGAAAGAGCTGCTGGTATGATGCATCGCGCATTGATGGCGCTTCCGCCGCTTCTGCTGTTAATCCCGCCGGTGGCGATGTTTTCCGGTCTGGCGCTGACTCCGGCGCTTATTCTGCTGTGCTTGTTGTGCGTGCCGCTTCTGGTAAGGCAGGGGTTACGTTCGCATGATCTAAACCGAGGTATTGTCCTTGCGCTGGTGGCGCTATTTTTATGGGCGCTTGCTTCCATTCCCCTTTCCGGCATGCCCATGAACAGCTATGTGCTATGGAGTAAATTGCTTTTTCTGTGCGTAGCCGGCATTCTTTGCTTTCAAGCGCTTTTCCATGCTGATTCGGCGCAAAAGCGGCAGTTAAGGCAGGCTGTCGTGCATGGTGGAGCGCTTGCTATGCTTTTTTTGTTATGGGAGATCAGCACTCTCGGCAGTATTTCAGTGCATCTGCAAGGGGATAAAAGCTTTTATCTTGACCGGTTGAACCGTGGCGCGTGCGTATTGGCGCTGATTGCATGGCCGTTTCTTGCCGCCGTGGCGCTTATGCTCAACCGTCCGTCCTGGCTGGTGCGATCGGTGTCTGTGTGCTTGTGGGCCGTGGGGCTGGGAACGCTTAAGCATCTTGAAAGCCAGTCCGCGATCATGGCCTATATTGCGGCGACGCTGGCTTTTTTATTTGTTTATTTGCTCAGGGGGCGCTGCATGATGGTTTGTATCGCGGTAGTGTTGCTGCCGTTATTGGCTGTGCCGTTGATTGCGCCGAAACTTTCGCCCGACACAGTGATGAATCGTTTTATATCGCTACCGGAAAGCGCTCTTCATCGACTCTATATTTGGCGGTTTACGGGGGATAAGGCGCTGGAAAAACCGCTTTTCGGGCATGGTTTCGATGCCGCGAGGAGCATCCCTGGAGGCAGGGAAAAAGTGGTGCATCATGGCATCGTGATGGAAAGGTGGGAAAAGCTGCCGTTGCACCCGCACAACAGTGCGTTGCAAATATGGCTTGAATTGGGTTGGGTAGGCGTTCTTCTTTATGGTTTGCTGGTGGCCGGCATAGTGCGCGGCATCAGCGCAAGCGCTCTTACGGTCATGGAAAAAGCGAATTTTATAGCAGGTGCCGTGGCCTATCTTACTATGTCGATGACGGCCTATGGCGTGTGGCAGGAATGGTGGGTGGCGGCTTCGTTTATCGCCGCGGCGTATCTTGCTGTTATCACAGACTCCCGCCGAGGGATCGAGCCAACGCGCAAAGCTCCTGGATATCAAGCATTTCCGGACGATTTTCGCCGCTGATGACGCAAGCTTTGAGGATGTTCTCTGGATCATCACATAGTTGGCGCAAGCTTTTTCGCAGCATCTTCCGGCGTTGACCGAACACGGCTTGAAGCAGCCGCTCCAATGTTTTTTTGTCTGCCGGAGCGAGCGGCGCGGAACGCGGAATAAAACTCAATACCGTGGAATCCACTTTCGGCGGCGGCACAAAAGCGCGTGCCGGAAGGTCGAATTCCCGACGTATCTCGCACAGCCATTGGCTCAGAACGGAAAGCCTGCCGTAATTCTTACTGCCTGGTTGCGCGGCGATGCGGGCCGCGACCTCTTTCTGAAACATCAGGGTAAGGTGCGTGTAGCGATGAATGCTATCCAGCCATTTGGCGAGCAGCACGGTGGAAATATTATACGGCAGATTGGAAACAATGCGGATATCTGGCCGGAGCGCTTTATCTCCAAAAGTGGAAGGAATAAAGTCCATTTCATCCACTTCCAATGCGTCCGCTTCGATGATTTCCATCCGGTCAGGATCAATGGCCTGTAATTCCTTCAATGCGGCGATGCAGCGTCGGTCCTTTTCAATGGTTATTACTTTTGCCGCGCCGTGAAGCAACAGGGAGCGCGTCAATCCTCCTGGGCCGGGGCCTATTTCAATGACCGTGCTGCGCTCAAGATTTCCCGCCGCCCTGGCGATTTTGTCCGTGATATTGCGGTCGAGAAGAAAATGCTGGCCATATTCCTTGCGCGCCGTCAGCCCATGCTTCTTAATGGTTTCGCGCAGCGGCGGCAGAGAAAGGAGGGACTTTATGCAGGCATCCAAAAAACACGCCGAGGAGGCAAAAGGGATAAAGATTACGCTTTAAGAAACGCCTTAACCCTGGCGTTAAGGCGGCTGAGCTTGCGTGCGGCGGCGTTCGGCTTGATGAGTTTTTTGCCGGTGGCGCGGCTGAGTTCTTTCTGAGCCTCACGGAGAGCGGTTGGCGCGGCTTTCTTATCGCCGCTGGCGATGGCCAGTTCCACCTTTTTCACATACGAACGCACGCGACTCCGGCGGTTTGTGTTTTTCGCCGTGCGCTTCGCGCTCTGTCGATTGGCTTTTTCTGCCGATTTATGCGTCGCCATAAGTTATCATTCCTTCTTTAAAGGGGTGTGCATTCATAAGGAAAGAGCGGTTTTGAGTCAAGAAGTTTTGAAAGATAGTACGCTAAGCAAGATTTTTGCAGCGCTTGCTTTTACTTATATCCTTTGGCCCAGAGGTCGTAGTTTTTGCGCACGACGCGGATATTCCTGAAGCCCGCCTGCTGGAGTTTGGCGAGCAGGGTTTGTGCGGTGAAGCCGGTTTTATGCGCCATGTAATGATGGCCCTGAGCTACCGCCCGGCGCAGCCCGTACATAATATCAATGGCGCAGATTGGCCCGGCGGGGGATTGATAAAGCGGCTCCTCCAGCTTTCCCTGCGCGACGTATTCGGCCACTTTTTGTATATCCGGCATGGTAATGAGCAGGTGGCCTCCCGGCTTCAGCACTCGATGAAACTCCTTAAGCGCCTTCGGCACGTCGTGGGCGTAGACATGTTCTAAATTATGCGAGGAATAGACGGCGTCGTAGCTGCCATCTGCGACCATGTGCATATCACGCATATCGGACTGTATATCAGGCTTCACACTTGGTTCTATGTCCAACCGCACCTCTTGGTAGCCGCCATCGCGGAACGAGGCATGCAGCTTCTTCGGATTCGGTGCGCCGCAACCCACGTGCAGCACGGTTTTTACGCCCGCATCGGCAGCGGATTCAGTAATATCTTGATTCATGCTTCAAAAATCCTGGAAACACGGGTGGTTGTCAATCCCTAACCTTGGAAATGCGAGTGGCGATGCTGGGCATTGCATTTTAGAATAGACTAGACTAGACTAGACTAAGTTTAGTTTAGTGGGAGTAGCTATTATGGAAATGCACAATATTCATGATGCAAAAACGCATCTCTCCAGGCTGATCGAGCGCGTTGCCGCAGGCGAAAAGATCATCATCGCCAAGGCGGGAAAACCCATGGCTGTGCTCTCGGCTTACGAAGGGGAAGAAAAG
>CAZXYG010000058.1:0-1542 GCA_964644885.1 uncultured Rickettsiales bacterium | reverse complement strand
AATATAGATAGGCATGAGGCTTTTGCTTGATACGCATGTGGGGATCTGGTGGTTCCAGAATCTCACGGATCAGCTATCGAAATCATCCTATCAAACGATTTCCAATCCGGGAAACAGCGTGTTCGTAAGTGTGGCATCCGCCTGGGAAATTGCAATCAAGCAGGCCAAGGGCAAGCTGGATGCGCCGGAAGACATCGAGCCGTTGATGGTACGGCATCATTTTGAGTCGCTTCCTGTGTTATTCCCCCATGCGAGAGTGGTAAGAAGTCTCCCTTTCCACCATGACGATCCCTTCGACCGGATTCTCGTGGCGCAGGCGATAATCGAGGGACTCACGCTGGTAACACGTGACATGCGGCTGAAACGATATAATATCCCTGTGATATTGGCGTAGGAGGACACAATGGCCGCAATCGCTGTGAAGAACCCCATTGTCGAGATCGACGGCGACGAAATGACGCGCGTAATCTGGTCGTGGATCAAGGAGATGCTGATCCTGCCCTATGTGAATGTGAAGCTTGAATATTATGATCTCGGCATTGAGAACCGCGATAAGACTGAAGATAAGGTCACGGTGCAAGCCGCTGAAGCTATCCGAAAATACGGCGTGGGCATCAAATGCGCCACCATCACGCCGGACGAAGGCCGCGTCAAGGAATTCAAGCTAAGGAAAATGTGGAAATCTCCCAACGGAACCATCCGCAACATCCTGGGTGGCACGGTATTCCGCGAACCGATTATCTGCAATAATATCCCGCGCCTGGTGCCGAGCTGGACAAAACCTATCGTCATCGGGCGCCACGCTTTCGGCGATCAATATAAAGCTACCGATTTTTTAGTGAAAGGCCCGGGCACGCTCACTATGACCTTCACGCCGAAAATCGGCGACAAGCAGGAATACAAAGTGTTCGAATTTCCCGATTCCGGCGTGGCGCTCGGCATGTATAATCTTGACGATTCAATCCGCGAGTTCGCGCAAGCCTGCTTCAATTATGCCTTAAACCGAGGCTATCCGGTTTATCTCTCGACCAAGAACACAATCCTGAAAGCCTATGACGGCCGTTTCAAGGATATTTTTCAGTCCGTGTTCGAGGCGGAATACAAGGCGAAGTTCGAGGCGGCGGGTATTGCTTACGAGCACCGGCTGATCGACGACATGGTGGCCTACGCGCTCAAAAGCAGCGGCGGATTTGTCTGGGCCTGCAAGAATTACGACGGCGACGTGCAATCCGACATCGTGGCGCAGGGTTTCGGGTCATTGGGGCTAATGACCTCGGTGCTGATGACGCCGGACGGAAAAACCGTGGAAACAGAAGCGGCACACGGCACGGTCACGCGCCATTTTCGGGAGTACCAGAAGGGAAAAGAGACTTCCACTAACCCCATCGCCTCGATTTTCGCTTGGTCGCGTGGGCTTTCGGCGCGCGCGAAATTCGACGGCAACAGACCGCTCGCGCAATTCGCAGAAAAGCTGGAACGCGCCTGTATCGGCGCGGTGGAAGCGGGCCACATGACCAAGGACTTGGCACTACTATTGGTGGG
>CAZXYG010000057.1:8523-10365 GCA_964644885.1 uncultured Rickettsiales bacterium | reverse complement strand
CATACCGCTAGCAGGATCAAAAGCCAGCATCGTCACACAGCAATCGCCGATAAATTTTTGATCCTGCTTTTTTAAAGCATCATGACGCTCTTTCATAAGAGCAAAAGTTCCTTCTAATATGCCCTTAAAATCAGAAGGTTCGGTACCTTTCGGCAAGACAGACACCGACGCGCGATCCTGCTGCTCATGGCGAGAATTACCCAGATTTGCCATCACGGCGTAATGGCACACCACGCCGCCAATCACTTCGGCAGTGTTGCGGTCAGGAGCATGATCAGCTGTGGTATTGCTAGCGATGTAGTCCGCCATATAGCCCCGTAGTGTAGCAGAACCGTTGCTTTTAGGCAATTTCCGTGCCGCCTACTGTGATTTTGCTAATCAGCAAGGTGGGCTGGCCAACGCCCACGGGAACGCTCTGCGCGTCCTTGCCGCAGGTGCCGATGCCAGGGTCAAGCTCCAGATCGTCGCCGATGTCGGCTATTTTCCGCATGATGTCCGGCCCGCTGCCGATAAGGGTGGCGCCCTTCACGGGCTGCGTGACCTTCCCGTTCTCGATTCTGTAGGCTTCCGAAGCGGAGAACACGAACTTCCCCGAGGTAATATCCACCTGCCCGCCGCCGAAATTCACGGCATAAAGGCCCTGCTTCACCGAGCGAATCATATCCTCCCGGTTTGCCTTCCCGGCCAGCATGTAGGTATTGGTCATGCGCGGCATGGGCTGATGCTCGAAGCTCTCGCGGCGGCCATTGCCCGTGGGCGACACGCCCATCAGCCGCGCATTCATGCGGTCCTGAATATAGCCTTTCAGGATACCGCCTTCGATCAGGATGTTTTTGCCCGAAGGCGTGCCTTCATCGTCCACCGTGATGGAGCCCCGGCGATCCGGGATGGTTCCATCGTCGATTACGGTTACTCCCGGCGCGGCGACACGCTGCCCGATGCGCCCTGAAAACGCCGAGGTTTTTTTGCGATTGTAATCGCCCTCCAGCCCGTGCCCCACCGCCTCATGCAGCAACACGCCGGGCCAGCCGGGACCGAGAATCACCGGCATTTCACCCGCCGGGGCGGGAACCGCCTCCACATTCACTAGCGCCTGCCGCAGCGCCTCATCGGCGCTTTTCTTCCAGTTCTCTTCGGTAATGAAGGAACCATAAGCCATGCGCCCGCCGCAACCGTAGCTGCCGCGCTCCATCTTTCCATCCTTCTCCACCACCACCGAGATATTGAGCCGCACCAGCGGGCGGATATCGCCCACCTGCCTCCCATCAGCACGCTGTATCAAAACCGCCTGCCATTCACCGCCTAGCGAAACCGACACTTGCCGCACCCGCGTATTTTTCGCCCGCAGATAGGCATCAATCTCCCTCAGAACGTCGATTTTCTTCTCGAATGCCACCTCGTGCAGCGGATTGATCTGGGTATAGAGCGGCGCGGCAGCTTTAGCAGGCGCGGGAAGGATACGCTCACTGCCATTGTGGCCGCCGCGCACCGCCTGCACCGTTTCCGCCGCACGCTTGATGGCTGCCTCGCTTATCTCCGTGGAGTGGGCATAGGCCGTGCCCTCACCCAGCACCGAACGCAACCCAAACCCCCGCGACGTATCGAAGGTAGCGTTTTTCAGCGTGCCATCGTCGAAGGAAAGCTGCTCTGACTGGCAGAATTCTAGGAATAATTCGCCATCATCCAGGCCATCCAGCGCACCACTGATAAGCCGCGCAACCCGCGATTCATCCAAGCCACCATGATGAAAAAATATCTGCTTTAATTCACTATGCCGCATATTGTTACCCTTGCCAAATCCATTCCGCCCGCTTATACAAAGTACCGAATATTGTTTGGTAT
>CAZXYG010000057.1:7119-8513 GCA_964644885.1 uncultured Rickettsiales bacterium | reverse complement strand
GGTTTAGTTTTGATGCGGGCACTTTTCCTCCTCCTTGTTTTTCTTGCCGCCCCGGCAGCGGTTCTGGCTGATCATCCCAGGCCGTGGCAGTTGGATTTTCAGGATGCCGCCTCGCCGCGTATGGAGTATCTTTATGACTTCCACAATCTCCTGCTGGTCATTACCAGCATTATTACCCTATTCGTGCTGTGCCTGCTTGTCTATGTGTGCCTGCGCTATAGCGCCAGGAGAAATCCTACGCCCAGCAAAACGTCGCACAATACGCTGATCGAAATCGTCTGGACTGCCGTCCCGGCGCTGATTCTCGTCTTTATCTTTATTCCCAGCTACCGTTTGCTGGGCTATCTCGACCACGTCGAGAACGCGGAAATGACGCTCAAAGTCACCGGTCTCCAATGGTACTGGAACTACCAGTATCCCGATCATGGCGGCTTTTCATTCGACAGTTACATGATCCCCGATAAAGATATTAAGGAAGGGCAGATTCGCCTGCTGGAAGTGGACAACCGCGTGGTGCTGCCGGTGGATACCACGGTGCGGGTGCAAATCACCGCCGCTGATGTGCTTCATGCCTGGTCGGTTTCCTCGCTGGGCGTCAAAATGGACGCCGTGCCGGGAAGGCTCAATGAAACCTGGGTACGTATTGATAAACCCGGTGTCTATTACGGCCAATGCTCGGAATTATGCGGCCAGGGCCATGGCTTTATGCCGATCGTGATCCAGGCGGTGCCGCAGGAAGTATTCGCCGAATGGGTGGAAAAAGCCAAAGCGCAATTCGCCGAAGAAAAGTACAGCGAAAAAACTAACAACCAGTTAGCCGCAATAGTCAACACGCAACCTACATCATCAGCGCCATGACCTCATACGCCGCCGGTACAGCACATAATTCCCACGACCATCATCCTACGGGCTGGAAGCGCTGGCTCTATTCCACCAACCACAAGGACATCGGCACGATGTACCTTGTGTTCGCCGTTATGGCGGGACTGGTTGGCGGGTTGTTCTCCGTGCTGCTGCGGCTGGAGCTTTCCCATCCAGGCGATCAGTTTTTCAGCGGCAACTGGCAGCTTTACAACGTATTCCTGACTGCGCATGCGCTGATTATGGTGTTCTTCATGATTATGCCGGCGATGATCGGCGGCTTCGGCAATTGGTTCGTGCCTTTGATGATCGGTGCGCCGGACATGGCCTTTCCACGCATGAACAACATCAGCTTCTGGCTGCTGGTGGCGGCGTTCATCATACTGCTCGGCTCGGCCTTCGTCGATGGCGGCGCAGGCACCGGCTGGACGGTCTACCCGCCTTTGAGCAGCGGCGCATTTCATAGCGGCATGGCCGTAGACATGGCTATTTTCAGCCTGCACATGGCGGGGGCGTCTTCGATCCTGGGCGCC
>CAZXYG010000057.1:459-7109 GCA_964644885.1 uncultured Rickettsiales bacterium | reverse complement strand
TTTCGGCCATCCGGAGGTCTACATCATCATCCTGCCCGGCTTCGGCATCATCAGCCAGGTGGTGGCCACTTTCTCGCGCAAGCCCATCTTCGGTTATCTCGGCATGGTGGTGGCCATGAGCAGCATTGGCGCGGTGGGCTTCATCGTCTGGGCGCATCATATGTTCACCGTTGGGCTGGGCCACTGGACGCGCGTTTATTTCACCGCCGCCACCATGGTTATCGCCGTGCCTACGGGCATAAAGATTTTCAGTTGGATAGCTACCATGTGGGGCGGCTCAATCAAGTTCGACACGCCCATGCTGTTCGCCATCGGTTTTATTTTCCTGTTCACGGTGGGCGGCGTGACCGGCGTAGTTCTCTCCAACGCAGGCATGGATATCGTGCTCCAGGATACCTATTACGTCGTGGCCCATTTCCATTACGTAATGTCGCTGGGTGCGGTATTTGCCGCCTTTTCCGGCTTCTATTACTGGTTCGGAAAAATGAGCGGGCGTCAATATAACGAAACTTTCGGCCGCATTCATTTCTGGTTGACGTTCATCGGCGCTAACATCACTTTCTTTCCGCAACATTTCCTGGGGCTGGCCGGAATGCCGCGCCGCATCCCCGATTACCCGGACGCCTTCGCGGGCTGGAATCTGATTTCTTCGATTGGCTCCTATATCACCTTCGCCGCCACGCTTTTCTTTATTTTCATCATCTGGCACGCCTTCAAATACGGTAAGAAATGCTTAAAGAATCCCTGGGGCAGCGGCGCCGATACGCTGGAATGGACGCTCCCCTCCCCGCCGCCGTTCCATACGTATGAAAAATTGCCAGTGATTAAGTAGCGTTTTTTATCATGTCTCCTGCCGCCATCATTGCCGCATCATCCGATGCCATGGAATCGCGCGTTACGGATTACATCGCTCTGCTTAAGCCCAGGGTGATGACGCTGGTGGTATTCTCCGGCTTCGCCGGACTGGTGCTGGCCCCAGGCGAAATTCATCCTTTTATCGCCGCTATCGCCGTGCTATGCATTGCGCTCGGCTCCGGCGCGGCAGGCGCCATTAACATGTGGTACGACCGCGACATTGACGCGATCATGAAACGCACGGCGAATCGTCCTATCCCCGCCGGAAGAATTACGCCGGAAGGCGCGTTGGAGTTTGGTGTGGTCATGGCCTTCGCTTCCGTGTTTTTGATGGCAGTGGCGGTAAATTATTTCGCGGCGCTGCTGCTGCTCACCGCTATTTTGTTCTACACGCACATCTACACGATGTGGCTCAAGCGCCGCACGCCGCAGAATATCGTGATCGGCGGCGCGGCAGGGGCGTTCCCACCTGTGATCGGCTGGGCCGCCGTAACGGAAAACATCAGCGTCGAACCCCTCGTGCTGTTCCTGATAATTTTCCTTTGGACGCCGCCGCATTTCTGGGCGCTAGCTCTGTGCGGCTGTAAGGACTACGCCAAAGCCAATATCCCCATGCTGCCCGTAGTGGCGGGAGAGAAGAAAACAAAACGGCAGATGCTTTTCTATACGCTATTGCTCATACCCGTGACACTGCTGCCTGCGTTCATTGGCACGGCGGATCATTTTTATTTCATCGCCGCTGCCGTGCTGAATAGCGTTTTTCTCTACCATGCCGTCCGCGTCTATCGGACGCAAGAAAATGCCGCATACTTCGCCATGTTCAAATTTTCAGTGCTGTACCTGTTCCTGCTGTTCGCAGCTCTGATGCTGGATAAGGCTCTGTAATGCCCCTAAGTAAAATGCACCAGAAAAAGAAAGCCAAGAACTACGCGCTGCTATTTATACTGCTAGGCCTTGTTATTTTGTTTTTCGCGCTGACGTTGGTAAAGTGCATCCCTTCGCGTTAGAAAATGAAAAACAAATCACTTGCGTTAAATATTGCAGCCATTTCGGTAGGCATGCTCTGCATGGCTTATGCGTCGGTGCCGCTGTATAATATGTTTTGCCGCATCACCGGCTATGGCGGAACAACGCAGACAGCAGCAGAAGCGCCGGATGCCGTACTGGAGCGGCAAATCATGGTGCGTTTCAATACCGACGTGGCTCCCGGCCTTCCCTGGCAATTCAAACCGGAGCAGGACGCAGTGAAAGTTCACGTGGGCGAAAACCGCTTGATTTATTTTTCCGCCCAGAATAGCTCAGCAAAACCCATTATCGGAGTCGCCACCTATAACGTTACGCCGGACAAGGCCGGAGCCTATTTTAACAAAGTGCAATGTTTCTGTTTTGACAACCAGAGCATTAAACCCGGAGAAAAGGTTACGTTCCCTGTCTCATTTTTTATTGACCCGGAGATTGTGAATGATACAAACATGAACGATGTGAATACCATCACTTTGTCCTACACCTTTTTTAAGGCTAAAACATGAGCGGCGCGCAAGAACACGAATACCACCTGGTCAACCCCAGCCCATGGCCCATTCTTGGCGCGACTGCTACGTTGACGCTTACGGTCGGCCTGACGCTATTCATGCACGATAAAGCCATCGGCGCGATTATTCTCTTGCTCGGCACGCTTTCCCTGTTCCTGATCGCCGCTTTCTGGTGGCGTGACGTCGTGCGCGAGGGCCGCTTCGATAGGGCGCATACCCGAGTGGTTCGCGTTGGGCTGCGTTTCGGCATGGCGCTGTTCATTCTTTCCGAGGTGATGTTCTTTTTCGCTTTTTTCTGGGCGTTCTTTAAGGCATGGCTCGATCCGTCGGCCATCCTGGATGGAAACTGGCCTATAGCCGAAGGCATCTGGCCGCCGTTCGGCATCAAACCGTTTGATCCCTGGGATGTGCCATTCCTGAACACGCTGGTGCTGCTTCTTTCCGGCACCACGGTCACCTGGGCGCATCATGCGCTGATGACGGGACATAAAAAAGGCCTGGTCGCGGGCTTAGCCTGGACGGTGTTCCTGGGCGTTTGTTTCACCGGCCTCCAAGCCTATGAATATATTCATGCCGCTTTCGGATTTAAGGACGGCATTTACCCTTCCACCTTCTACATGGCCACTGGTTTCCATGGCGCGCATGTCATCATCGGCACCACATTCCTGTTTGTCTGCCTGCTGCGCGCACGCGCCGGGCATTTCAGCACGGAGCACCATCTCGGCTTTGAATTCGCCGCGTGGTACTGGCATTTCGTGGACGTGGTGTGGTTGTTCCTGTTCGTCAATGTCTACTGGCTAGGTAGCGGCACCTAGCTAATGACGGCAAAGCATAACGCCGCTGAACTCTCGATATGGCGGATAGGTTTTCTGCTCCGCTGCCCTATATGCCAAAAAGGAAAACTCTATAGCGGCATCCTGAAAGTCGCCGATTCCTGTCAGATTTGTGATTTTCCTTGAAAGAAACACGAAGCGGACGACGGACCCGCTTATATCGCCATGGCTATCATCGGCGCCCTCGTCGTCATCCTTGCTTTTATTGCGGAATTCTCCTTTCGACCGCCGCTCTGGATGCATGCCCTGCTATGGATACCTTTCGTTTTCTTGGGTTCTGTGCTATGCCTCATTTACGCTAAAGCTATTATGATAGCCTGGCAATATAAGCATTGTGTGGGTGCGTTCAAAAAGGGAGGGTGATATGCAGTGTTTTAATAAGAAAACCTGCTGGTTTACGCTTTTCTGTGCATTGGCGCTTGTGCTTTTCGCGGCCCTTGGCGCATGGCAGATCAACCGGCTTTATTGGAAAGAGGAACTGATCGCAAGCGCGGAACAAAAAGCGATCACACCGCCTCTTGTGCTTTCGGTCGTGTGGGAACGAATCCAGATCACCCAGGATGCCGGACACAACCCCAATGAACCGCCTGCCTATACTACGGCCCTGCAATACGAACAATGCTGCAATGCTGAGTGCGGCATGATGTGCGGCGTACTGCCCGCAGAGCAAGCAGTACATGAATTCACAAAGATACGGGCAGTCGGCTGGTATGATTATGCCAACGAAATTAAACTCCAGGCTAAATATAACCAAGGCAAGCAAGGCTATCGCGTGCTCACCCCGCTGCGGCTAGGCGAAGACACCGCAGTGCTGGTGGATCGCGGCTGGGTGGATAGCAAAATAAGCTATGCTCCGCCGCCCACGCATGAAAAGCCGGTGAGCGTTACCGGCGTTGTCCGCACGAAAGCGAAGCAGCCGCTCTGGTTCCTGCCACAGAACAATCCTGAAAAAGGATTATGGCTATGGCCGGATATTCCCGCGATGGCGTTTTTCATTCAAAAACGGCAAGGCATGAATGCTCCCCACTATCTACCGTTTTTCATTCAGCAAACGGAAAGCGGCCCATCGGCCGGAGATAACCAACCCATCCCGCTTGATGGCAAACCGGAGTTCCTCAACGATCATCTAGGCTACGCGATCACCTGGTTCGCGCTGGCGCTAGTGGTGGCGGTCATGTGGGGGTTTTATATCCGAAAGCAGCGCAGAGCATAAGCCTGCTTCATTCCGCAAGCCTATCTAACATCACGGAAAACATAGCATGGAAGTGTGGTGGAAGGATCCCAAGAAAGAGCACGCGATGACGCTCGTTGACGCAAGCAACGACGGCGCGGCATTACACGCGGAAGAATGCAAGGTTGTTTACTGCCTAGGTGGATCGGAAGTCGTAGACAAGAAAAACGCACACGTTGCCGCGGTTGCGATGCGGCAGATAGAAAACTGTTTAGACACCGCCCGGAATTTTGTAGCTATGCGCGGCGTAACATACGGGGTCACACGGAGAGAAAGCCGCAATAATATAATCCTTTTTAACAAGGATCCCGAAAATTTCTTTTCTCCGGGCGCGATGGATTTTGCCAGACAAGAATTAGCGCCCCGCTTAGGAATCGCCGTTGACAACACTGGAAAAATCATTGGGGATCCCCTTCTCATACAACAGGTGATTCAGAATCTTACGAACGTTTTATTTGACGCCCACAGCCGCGGCTCCGCGTTCGGAATAGAAACCGTCAATGCGCTGAAACACATTATGAAAGACGCCGAATACAATCCAAAGGATATAGGAGAAGCTGCGGCTGCCATTACCTTAATCAGCCATGCCAATCTAGCAATCATTCCCAAAACCGGACCGACGGTTATAACTGTAACCGCTATCAACGATCTGGTGGCCGCGCACTATATCACTCCGCCCAGAGTTCATTTGGGTGAGGGTAATGTCTTGGCGCAGCGGGGCCACGAACGCCATTTGGCATTATGGACAAAGTTACCAAGCACTGTGCAACGCCGTGGGCAGGGAAATGTGATAAAGGAAGAACATGATCCGAAAAACCATAAGTTTTGGATGTACAGAGCAGCCGCGGGTGTAGAGCGTGTAGGCAATAGCGTAATCACTAAAATTGGCGTTCTGGAAACGGCCTTTAGAAACGCATTATACCATTGGGCATACAATGATGGACACATAATGAGTCCAGCGGAAATGCTGAACGCGCCTGCTAAAAGCAGACCATCTCAGCATCAAACAAAGCTTGATTACGCTTTGAATCACCTAAAAGGAAGAGCGTTATAATGGCGCCGCCACACAACGATCTATCCACGACCGCAGGACGCTATGTCAGCACACGTGGCGAGGTTTCCGCCCTTTCCTTCGCGAACGTATTGACCAGCGGACTGGCGCTCGACGGCGGGCTTTATGTGCCGGAAGAGTTCCCCGTCTTTTCCCAGCAGGAGATCGCTTCGTGGCGCAAGCTTTCATACCTTGAGTTAGTGGAAAAAATCATCGCGCCGTTCATCGGCGACGCCATCCCACGCAAGGACCTGCAATCACTGATCAAGCAAGCCTATAGCGGCTTCCGCCATCCTGATATCGCCCCATTGAAGAAACTGGACGATGCATTCTACGTGCTGGAGCTATTCCACGGCCCCACTCTCGCCTTCAAGGATTTCGCGCTGCAACTACTGGGTCGCATGCTGGACTATGTCCTCGAAAACCGCGGGCAGGACGTGGTGGTGATCGGCGCAACCTCCGGCGATACCGGCTCGGCCGCCATCGAGGGCTGTAAATCCTGCAAGCATCTCACGCTATTCATGCTGCATCCCGAAGGCAAGGTATCGGACATCCAGCGCCGCCAGATGACCACCGTGGACGCACCGAACATCCATAACCTCGCCATCGACGGCACCTTCGACGACTGCCAGGACATGGTGAAAGCGATGTTCCGCAATCCCGGATTTCTCAAAGGAAGAAAACTGGTCGCGGTGAATTCCATAAACTGGGCGCGCATCATGGCGCAGGTGGTCTATTATTTTTCCTCCAGCCTTGCCCTGGGCGGGCTGGAACGACCGATGGCTTACGCCGTCCCCACCGGAAATTTCGGCGATATTTACGCCGGGTATGTCGCGCGGCGCATGGGGCTGCCCATCGAGCAACTTATCATAGCCACCAACCGCAACGACATCCTGCACCGCTTCCTCAGCGCCAACGATTACAGCAAAGCCACGGTCTACCAGACCTTCAGCCCCAGCATGGACATCCAGGTCTCCAGCAACCTGGAGCGGTTGATTTTCGATCTCTACGACGGCGACGGTAAAGAAGTGGCCGCGTTACTGGAAAATTTCAGCAACACGGGCCGCATGGAGATCGGTGAAAAACAACTGGCGAAAGCGCGCAAGATATTCGACAAAGCCATCTCCATTGGGAATGGTGCTTTCCAA
>CAZXYG010000057.1:0-449 GCA_964644885.1 uncultured Rickettsiales bacterium | reverse complement strand
ATTCGACAGCGACCGCTGCGACGACCAAACCACCCAGAGGATTATCAGGGAAACCTTCGAGAAATATCATTATCAAGTCGATCCGCACACCGCTGCTGGCATTTACGCGGCGATAACACGGCGGCGGGATCCATCCATCCCCATAATCGCGCTCGCCACCGCTCACCCGGCAAAATTCGCCGACGTTTCTATCAAGGCCTTAGGCAAACCAGCAGCGCTGCCGCCTCATCTCGCCGACATGATGCGCCGCAATGAGCGCTATGACCGCCTACCCCACGACCTGAATAGCGTCATGCGATATATCGCCGCCAGAGCATAGCCCTCTCTCTACATATTCGGATAATTCGGCCCGCCGCTGCCCTCGGGCGGCACCCAGACGATATTCTGCATCGGATCCTTGATGTCGCAGGTCTTGCAGTGCACGCAGTTCTGCGCGTTGATCTGCAGGC
>CAZXYG010000056.1:10713-11092 GCA_964644885.1 uncultured Rickettsiales bacterium | reverse complement strand
GCGATTTTCGGCAGGCGGTACATCTCGGCGAAGGCTTCGCTCACCACCAGCACGGCGGAAGCGCCGTCGGTGAGTGGACTTGAAGTTCCCGCCGTCACCGAGCCTTTCGCCTCGAACGCGGGCTTCAGATCGGCGAGCGCCTTCAGTGTGGTTTCCGACCGGATGCAGCCATCTTCTTTCACCGTGCCGATAGCTGTGATTTCATCGTCGAAAGACCCCGCTTCCTTCGCTTTCACCGCCTTCTGGTGACTGGCAAGCGCGAACTGCTCCTGCTCCTTGCGGGAAATTTTATATTTCCGCGCCACGTTTTCCGCCGTGATGCCCATGGATTCGTAGGCGTCCGGGTAGCGTTCGTACAATTCCGGGTTGGGGGCGGGGT
>CAZXYG010000056.1:10200-10703 GCA_964644885.1 uncultured Rickettsiales bacterium | reverse complement strand
ATGCAGGCGATCGCCCCGACCGCGTCGTGGATCGCCTGCATCGAGGAACCGCAGAAGCGGTTGATGGTGACGCCGCCGACATTGATCGGCAGCCCGGCGAGGAATACCGCCAGCCGCGCCACGTTCAAGCCCTGTTCGCCTTCGGGGAAAGCGCAGCCGAGCTTTACGTCCTCGATGCGCGCCGGGTCGGTTTTTGTTTTTTCCACCAGCGCCCGGATGACGGCGGCGGCAAGATCGTCCGGCCTGACCTCGGCCAGCGCGCCCTTCCGCGCCGGGGTAAAGGGCGACCGTATATATCCTGCGAGTATCGCGCGTGCCATGACTCGCCCACTATACCCGAAGCGCGGCTAATGGAAAGCGCATTCCTATTTTTTCAGCAATCGCCAATACACCCACACTACTAGGAGAAACAGCGCGGCATAGCCGAATGTTTCGCCCATGATTTTCGGCAGATTGCGCCTGCGGTCTTCGATAGCCATATTCCGTAGATTTTCGCGTTTCTC
>CAZXYG010000056.1:2004-10190 GCA_964644885.1 uncultured Rickettsiales bacterium | reverse complement strand
AAAGCTGGGCGTGCGGATAAACTCGTAGGTAAATATCTTCTCGGATTCCAGGTCCGGATCGGTTAAGTGCAGCACGCTTACCACACCTATCGCGCAATAAATAACGGCAAATACCCCGAACAGCGTCACCGTCGCCTTGGCATAGGCGATAAGCCAAGGAGGCTTAAATGAAGTCATGGCGTTTGCTCCGGTTGCACGAGTTGCTTTTTATCAATTTTTCCGATCATCGTCTTGGGCAAAATCTTACGAAATTCAACCATCTTTGGCAATTCGAACGGCGCAAGCTTATCCTTGAGGAAGTCTTTTAACCCCGCCTCTGTGAGCGCGCGGCCTTCTTTCTTCACCACAAACGCCTTCACCACCTGCCCGCGGTAAGCGTCCGCAACACCAACCACCGCCGCCTCCATCACCGCCTCATGCATATAAATCGCTTCCTCCACATTGCGGGGATAAATATTATAGCCGCCGGAAATAATCACTTCCTTCAGCCTATCCACAATGCATACATAGCCTTCCTCGTCCATAACGGCCACATCGCCGGTACGCAACCACCCCGCATCGTCAAACACTCTTTTTGTCTCTTCCTCTTTGTGCCAGTAACCTTTCATCACCTGCGGCCCCTTCGCGCAGAGTTCGCCTTTTTTACCCGGCTCCAGGAACCGGCCACGACGCTCCATATCCTCGATGCGCACCTCGGTTTGAGGGAACGGCAGCCCGATAGACCCTGCTTTTTTTCGGCCGAACAGCGGGTTGGCGCAGATTACAGGCGACGCCTCCGTCAGGCCGTAGCCCTCCACCAATGAACAGCCGGTGAGCTTCTCGAAGGTTTCCCGCACTTCGCCGGGAAGCGGCGCACCGCCAGAAATACAGGCCTTTAGCGAAGAAAGATCGTACCGCCCGATCTCCGGGAAGGCGTTGATGGCGGCGAACAGGGTAGGCACGCCCGGCATCAGGGTAGGTTTCTTGCGCGCAATATCCCTGAGAAGCTTTTTTATCTCGAAGCGGGGATGGAGGATCAGCGTTGCTGCTTTATGGACGCCGAAATTCATCACCGTGGTCATGGCGAATACATGGAACAGAGGCAATACGCCCATTATGGATTCCTTACCGGCGCTAAGCCCCTCTACCCACATGCCGCATTGAATGGCGTTCGCATAGAGATTGGCGTGGGTGAGCATAGCGCCCTTGGGCGTGCCAGTAGTGCCGCCGGTATATTGCAGCACGGCGATGTCTTCCTCCGGCTTAATGGAAGGCGGCTCTATTTCTTCCTCGCAGACGTTGGGCGGATGCAGCGGGTCGCGGAACCGTACATGATGAGAATCCCTGGGGATGCGGACAGTCTCGCCGCGTTTCAGCAGCGCGAAGAGTATGTTTTTCGGAAACGGCAGCGCTTCCTGCAACGTACTTACGATAATCGTATTCAACCGCGTTGTTTTCAACAAAGCCTGGAGCTTTGGGTAACACATCTTCAGGTTCAGCGAGATCATTATTTCACAGCCGGAATCCTCGATTTGGTGCTTAAGTTCACGCTCGGAATAGAGCGGATTGAAATTCACCACCACGCCGCCCGCCTTGAGGATAGCGAAATAGCTGATAACGCATTGCGGGCAATTAGGCAGCATCAGTCCCACCCGCCTGCCTTTGCTGACGCCGATGCGCCTTAATCCGCAGGCCAGGGTTGCGGACATTTCATGCAGCTCGCGATAGGAATAGGTCTTGCCTAAAAAATCGATCGCGGTATGTTCGGGGAATCGAGCGGCAGCCTCGTCCAGAAGGGCGTAAAGCGGCCTGGCGGGAATCATGCGGTGCCAGTCGATGCCCTCGGGGTAGGCTTTCAACCAAGGATGTTCAGTCATCGCGATGATCATAGCATAATTTAGTAATGCGCCATTAGCAATTAGTCATTAGAATCGGAAAAAATCGCATCTCCCATACCTTGCCAATGCCCGCTTCCACACATCATACCGACATCCTCATCATCGGCGCGGGACCGGTGGGGCTGTTCGCCGTTTTCGAAGCAGGAATGCTGAAAATGCGCTGCCATGTGGTGGATACGCTCGACGTCGTGGGCGGGCAGTGCGTCGCGCTTTACCCCGAGAAACCCATATACGACATCCCCGGCTATCCCAGCATCAACGCCGCCGAGCTGATTACCCAGCTTGAAAAGCAGGCAGCCCCGTTCACGCCGGTTTTTCATCTCGGCCAGCAGGTGATTGGCGTCAAAAAACAGGATGATGGCTGGCAAGTCGCAACCGATAAAAACACCGTAATCTCGGCCAAGGCCATCCTGATCGCCGCCGGGTGCGGCGCGTTCGGCCCCAACCGCCCGCCCCTCCGAAGCATCGAGGAATACGAAGGCAAAAGCGTATTTTACCTGGTGCGAGGCCGCGAAGATTTTCGTGGCAAGCGCATCGTGATCGCAGGCGGCGGCGATTCCGCCGTGGATTGGGCGCTTTCGCTGGCTGATATCGCCGGCCATATTTATGTGGTGCATCGCCGCGCAAAGTTCCGCGCCGCGCCGGAGAACGTGGATAAAATGCACGCCCTGGCGAAAACGGGAAAAGTGGAGCTGGTTATCCCCTACCAACTGCATGGGCTGGAAGGCGGCGATGGAAGGCTTGAGAACGTCGTTGTCAGTGATCTGGACGGCAAAACGAAGCGCCTGAACGCCGATATTCTGCTGCCCTTCTTCGGCCTGGCGATGGAGCTTGGCCCCATTGCCGAATGGGGGCTGGGCATCGATCACAACCGCATCACGGTAAGCCCCGCCACCTGCCAGACCAGCGCCCCCGGCATATTCGCCATCGGCGATATTTGCCATTATCCCGGCAAGCTGAAGCTGATACTCTCCGGCTTCTCGGAAGCCGCTATGGCGGCGCACGCCATGCATCCGCTCATCCACCCCGGCGAAGCGCTGCACTTCGAATATTCGACCACGAAGGGGGTGCCCGCGTGAGCGCGAAAATCATTGACGGCAAAGCCTTCGCGGCGAAACTAAAGGAAAACATCGCCGCCGAGGTCGCCGCGCTTAAGGCAAGAACCGGCAAAGTTCCGGGCCTTGCCGTGGTGCTGGCGGGTGAAAATCCAGCCAGCAGGATCTATGTGCGCAACAAGGGCATTGCCACGCGCGAAGCCGGGATGGCATCCTTTGAAATCCTTCTGCCCGCCGATGTCGCGCAAGCGTCCCTGCTCGAAAAAGTGAAGGAGCTGAACGCGGATGCGCGCGTCCACGGCATATTGGTGCAGCTTCCCCTGCCGTCCCATATGGATGAGTGCGCCGTCATCCAGTCCATCGCGCCGGAAAAGGACGTAGACGGGTTCCACGCCGTCAACGCCGGGAAACTGGCCACGGGCCAGGAGGGCTTCGTGCCCTGCACGCCGCTCGGCTGCCTGATGCTGATCAAGGACGCGCTGGGCGGCGACCTCTCCGGCAAGCGCGCCGTGGTCATCGGCCGCTCCAATATCGTGGGCAAGCCGATGGCGGCGCTTCTGCTTAAGGAACACTGCACCGTCACCATCGCCCACTCGCGCACGCGCGATATCGCCGCCCTCGCCCGCCAAGCGGATATACTGGTAGCCGCGGCGGGCAAGCCCCACATGGTGGGGAAAGAATGGGTGAAACGCGGCGCCTGCGTGATCGACGTGGGCATCAACCGCATCGGGGAAGGTGGAGAAATCCGCTTGGTGGGAGATGTGAATTTCGAGGAAGTTCAGGAGGTTGCCGGACATATCACTCCGGTTCCGGGTGGCGTGGGGCCCATGACCATCGCCTGCCTGCTGCGGAATACCCTCGCCGCCTTTACCCACCAGGCCTAACCGACTTTATATTTGGAATGACTATAGCCGCTTTTTAAGCAAACCTAATAAAATCATGCTTCCGTTAACTATTCATTAACCAATAACTGCTATACTGGAGAGGTTGGGGAAGCATATCCGCTTCTCCCGGGCATGAAACGCTGCAAAAGGAACGCCGATGGCGGATGAATTCAACAAAGCCATGGATTTCGCCGGGAATAATAAGAGAAATGTGCTTATTGCTGCCGCGCTTGCGTTCTTTGGCAGCGGCATGCTGCCTAAAAACATGGAGTCCTTTAAGCCCGTTGTAAAATGGAGCGGATTGGGTGCCGGGATTCTAACGCTACTCAGCATATTCAGTGGCGGCAAAGGTGGCGATGATGAGCCTGCAAAATCCCCGCAAAAAGGAGGGGGATTTGATTTCGGCTCGATCACAAACCTGTTCAAGGGCAAGGGAGCGCAGCCGCAAGGCCAATACACAGGATCTTATAATCTTCTGGCGGGCCGTTCCGGGCAGAGAGCCACCGCCGCGACCGCCGGCGTGGAGGTGACAATCGGCGGCGGCGGGAACCCCGTAACCATTGATGCAGGAGCGACAAGCACGCAGCCCACGCAAACCATCGCGGCAAGCGCGGATGGCATAAACGCCATCCTCGGCGCGGCTACCGGCGCGGATGCAACGAAATTGACAACCGTAAAGGCGGATCCGCGTCTTATCTTTGCAAAAGCTTTTGTAATGCAGAGCAGTACCGACAATGCTATAGGAAAACTTCGACAGGATAATGTTAAATTTTCCATAAGAAGCACGCCGCCATCAGAGTGGGATAACATAAAAGCGCCAGACATGGAGCCTGTTTTAAAGTGCCTTGGGTTAGATGCCGCGAATCTCTCAACCACCAAAAATGACCCAAACTTTCTAAATAAATGGGCAAAACTCCCAGAGCAATTCAAAAGGAATCCGTTAGTGGTTCTTACAGGCTTCAAAACGAATGACGCGTTCGCAGAATCCGTTGCATGGGCCGTGAAGGATCTCACGGGCGGCACGATAACGGAGGAACAGGCAAAAGAACTCATCGCCGCCGGCATCGCCTATGAACAAGCCAAATCCACGCCCGCTCCTGCAGCGCTTCCAAAATCAGCAATTCCGGTAACCGGTAACGCAGCCGCTACAGATGTGTCGCCGGATAATGTGCAAGCGCTTCTTGCAGCGGCAGGCGGGCCCACAAAAATCAACGCCTATCTTAGCGATCTAAGCGTCGTGCTCGAACAGGAGCAGAAAACCTTCAAAACCTTGCAAGAAAAAGCAGAAAAGGATAAAATTTGTCTTACTAAAAACCCTACAATATCAAAAGGATCAACCGATTCCGGTGAAATGAAAATAATTGAGGATGTTAATGTGAGGCGAGCAGAGCGCCATCAAACAATAATGACCCTCACTCCTCTGATTGTAGCGGGCAAGAATTTGCTTGAAGTAAGCGGCGCGGAGGTGCAAACACTGCGTAGTAAAATTAAGTATTATAATGAAGAAGTTCTTGATAAATATGGCGATAACCCTATCGATGTTGTCGATAGCGAAACAAAACAAATCAACAATTACCTCACGCTGCTGCAAGCAAACCTCGATCAAATCACAGCGGCGAAGGCTTTGCTCACGGGAGCCGCGGCTCAAGGAAGCGCCTTAGGTACTGTGGAAATAACGCCTCAAAACATCGGAAAGGTACAAACCGCCATTAACATAGTTCCACTCGCCCTTACACGCTAGCCGGAGCATGTGCCAATGGCCGCAAATAACGATGAGAAAGAACCCGGCTCAAACTTCATCAAAAGCCTGGGGGAGCAAAACCCCGGCAAGCTTGCGGCGCTGTTCGCCGCCGGGCTTTTCTTCATAGGCAAAGCGGCGCCTGAATTCACGCCCTCTCTCGACCCGATTTCAGGCCAGGCTTCGGGCTTGCTCGCCAAAGTGTTCAAGTGGGTAACGATCGGGGGAGCCGGCTTCACCGCCGCCAAGCTTTTTCTGTTCAAGCAAAAACCCGGCGGTGGGGCTGAATCCGGCATGCACGCCGGCTTTCCCGTCCCCGGGGAGCGGCATTCCTTCATCGCGCCGGGAATCTACGCTTCGGTCGTGCCGCAGCTCACCCCCGACGCCGAAGGCGGAAGCCCCGCCGAAGGGCCGGTAGCGCCCCTCCCGGGAGCCAAAAATCAGACGCCTGAAACCGGCACTTCCCAATCGCTTTTCTCTACGGGGCATTAATAAATCCGCCTTCCATTAACGATTTATTAACCTTGATGCGCTATACTGCAGGGTGGAGGTTCTATGGGCCGCATTCTCAGCAACGAAGAATTAAGGGCTTGCCTTTTCGAGTTGGAAGCCGCCCCCGGTGTCGGCCATCAGAGCACCATCGTCACGCCCTCCGTCGAAGCATATGGCGCATTTCAGTTCACGCTTCCACGACTGTTCAACGAAGATGTAGACGTTCTTCAAAGGTTAGACCCCGCTAATCCGGAGCACGCAAATAGAAAAAGCGCCACTAGAATGGTGCGTCTCGAAGGCGAGAATACCAAACAAGAGATAACCTTTGTCTATTCGAGTTACGCCATCAGCCTGGGTCTTACCGATCCCGGGAACGCACAGGAGTTTCTCAATAATCCAACTGCGCAGGACACAATCGCTCTCAGGCACCTCGAAGTCATCGATAAGGAATTGCGCGCGCTGGGCTTTGATGAAAGCTTCACACGCCGCATAGCGAATCGCTTGGGCGGATTCGTAGACGTCGATTGGAACGGATTGAAGGTCATGGCGCACCACGCCGGGGCGGACAATGTCGCCCTTTTCTTCAAGCCCAAAAAAGGCGCGAAACCGCGCTCGCCCCATGACGGCTACGAAGAAGCTATTCTCTACGCCTTCACGGGTTCGCTCTACGGCCTGGATCCGCAACACACCGCCTTCAACGACCTGTTGAGCAAGAGAAGGGCGTACCGGGAAGCGGCCGGCACGCTTCAAAAACAACCGGACGGCACTTATAAGGCGCTGGGCAATTCGGGATGGATAACCTGGGAGGATTACAACACGCCTGGCACCCTGGCGCTCAATACTCCGGTCACGGAAGCAGGCGCCGCTCAAGAAACAGGGGACAATGCGGATGTCAAATCTCCGTTCAGCTTTAAGAGTTTTTTCGGCGGGCTTTTTTCGTATAAAAATGGGTCCGGAAGCAATATCGAGGGCGACAAAGCGCCGGATCCCGGCGCATCTTCCCCGCTGAGCGGTTTCATGAACACGCCGCTGCCTCTGGCTGCGGCAGGTTTCATCGCCACGCTGCTGGGCAGCTCCATGGGGAAAAAATCGCCGACCGTGGGCGGCGGAATAACGCTTGCTGGCGTCGGCGTGATGGCTATGGCCGTTTTCAAATGGGTCAAGCAATCAAATATATTAGAGAATGAAGAATCACGCGACGATGTTCCCGGACGCGGCGGGTCCGAGTTCCAGAATTTCCCCTACCAAAGGATTTCCTCCCTCGATATGAACGGCCTGGGAACATTTCCCGTTTCCGGCTCTTTCACCTCCGCCGGCGTGCAGACCGGCCCTATCACCGGCGAGCCGCGCCCGCCCGCGGAGCAAATCATCTCCGGCCCGCCCGCGGACGCGCGGGATATCCCTCTGACCGGCTAATTTTCTTCTTTTCCCGCCCGCGCTTTCTCTGTAGAAACCTAGGTTATGCCGACGAAAGGACATAATGGCCTGCTGCCTGCGGGCTTCCATGACGTACTGCCGGATCTTGCGGCGCGTGAATCGCGCGCTATTACGAGGCTTTTGGAGTGCTTTACGCAATTCGGATACCGGCAGGTCAAACCGCCGTTGGCGGAATTCGAGGACACACTTCTTTCAGGCTCCAACGATGGACTCGCGGAGCAGACGTTCCGTTTTATCGACCCCCCGTCGCGCCGCATGATGGGGCTGCGCGCCGACATGACGCCGCAGGTGGCGCGCCTCGCCGCCCAGCGCCTGCAGGATCAACCGCGCCCTTTGCGCCTTTCCTATGCCGGGCAGGTGCTGCGTGTGCAGGGCGAGGGACTGCACGCCGAACGCCAGCTTGCCCAGGCCGGCATCGAACTCATCGGGCCGGAGAGCGCTGCGGCGGACGCCGAAGTGGCCGGCGTGGCGCTCGAAGCGCTGCAATGCCTCGGCCTCAAAACGATTACCCTTGATTTCGGCCTGCCGCAATTATCCGGTCGCATCATGGCGGAGCACAACATCCCGCCCGCCACGCGCCAGAAGCTTTTGCCGCTGATCGAGAAAAAAGACTGCGCGGCGATGGAAGCGGCAGGCGATGCCGCATCTGAATTGCTTTCGGCGCTGATCGCGGCAGCGGGACCTGCCGACAAGGTGCTCGAAG
>CAZXYG010000056.1:1579-1994 GCA_964644885.1 uncultured Rickettsiales bacterium | reverse complement strand
CATGTAGCCGAACTCGTCAGAGTTTGGCCGCCGGGCCCCGCCGCTTGAGGCTTCCCGCAGCGGCGGGGCCTGAAGTGGAACGGCTTGAAACCGTGATCGAAACGCTGTCCGGAGCACAAGATGTTACATTGGCCATTGATCCGCTTGAACGCCACGGCTTCGAATACCATACCGGCATCAGCTTTTCGTTATTCGCCGCCGCAACAGGCGAGGAGATCGGCCGCGGCGGACGGTATGCGATCGCCGGAACGCATGAACCCGCCGCCGGCTTTACGCTGAACGTGAACGCTATTTTGCGCGCCCTGCCGGAAAAAGGCGCAACGGAAACCGTCTTCGTGCCTTTCGGCGCGTCTCCGCAGCAAAGCGCCGATCTGCGCCGACGAGGTCTTGCCACTCTGCATGGGCTGGAAAGCGT
>CAZXYG010000056.1:1358-1569 GCA_964644885.1 uncultured Rickettsiales bacterium | reverse complement strand
CCGACCGTGGCGAGCGCGAGATCGGTCAGCCGATTTTTGAACAAGGAAAAATCGTGACGGCGTGAGCTTCGCTACCGCCAATACTTGACTATATAACTCAAGTTTTATATAGTTTCATCATGTTCATTCAAACAGAAACCACGCCTAACCCGAACACGCTGAAATTTCACCCCGGAGTAGAGGTGATGCCCTCCGGAACGGCTGATTTCAG
>CAZXYG010000056.1:0-1348 GCA_964644885.1 uncultured Rickettsiales bacterium | reverse complement strand
CCGCGTCGCGCTCGCCTCTCGCCGAACGGCTGTTTCAAATCCGGAATGTAGAGGGCGTGTTCTATGGCGCCGATTTCATCACCGTCACCAAGGCGCAAGAAACGCATTGGGATGTACTGAAGCCTCACCTGCTCACCGCCATCATGGAGCATTTCGTGGCAGGCAGAAAGCTGTTCAAGGATGATTCCGGCCACGGCATTGCGCCCGCTTCCACGGTTGAAGAAAACGATAGCGAAATCGTAAAACAGATCCGCGAACTCATTGATACCAGGGTGCGCCCGGCCGTAGCCGACGACGGCGGCGATATCGTCTATCGCGGTTTCGAGGACGGCATCGTCAAACTGGAGCTATACGGCTCCTGTTCCGGATGCCCCAGCTCCACTTTAACGCTCAAGCAGGGCATCGAGAACATGCTGAAGCACTATGTGCCCGAGGTGGTGGCGGTGGAAGCGGTAAACGGATAAGAATACGGCCGCACGCCCTTACTTTTTCTTTTTCAGCAGATCGCGGATTTCCTCGAGTCGGATTTCCTGACGCGGCGGGGCCGGAGGTGTTGCCGGCTTCTTTTCCTCCGCGCGCCGCAGCACATTGATGGCCTTGATGGCCAAGAAAATCGCAAAGGCCACGATGGTAAAATCCATCAGCGTCTGGATGAACTGGCCGTAGCGCAACACCACGGCGGCGGCTTCGCCCTCCGCCGCCTTTAGCGTAACAGCAAGATCCGTGAAATCCACTCCGCCGATCAGCAGACCCAGCGGCGGCATGATGATATCGTTGACGAAGGACGAGACGATCTTGCCGAAGGCCGCGCCGATGATGATACCCACGGCCATATCAACCACGTTGCCCTTGACGGCGAATTCCTTGAACTCTTGCAGAAAATTCATAACTCCCCCTTCTGTTGTTGTATGATACCTAACACAACCGGAGAATGCGGCAAAGCGCTTTGTTTCAGCCGTTCATAGCCTCCGTATCGCCGGCAGCAGCGGAAGATTCGACGGCAGCAGCTCGAACGCCTCCAACCCGGAAGGCTTCACCCATCGCAATTCCTGACCCTCGGCACTGCGCGGCACGCCTTTCCACTCGCAGCAGACGAACATATAAACGACGATATGATGATCGCCGCGCGCCTCCGAGATGAAAGAAAGCGGCGCGAGGCGGCCAAGCTCAATGCCCAACTCTTCCCTGGCTTCCCTCCTGGCGCAAGCGTCCGGAATTTCGCCTGCATGCAGCTTGCCGCCTGGAAATTCCCAGTACCCCGCCATGATCCGCCCCTCCGGCCTCTTGGCGATCAGCACGTTCCCATCCGGGGCGATAAGAACAACGGCGGCGGCGTGAATAATTTTTT
>CAZXYG010000055.1:7109-11180 GCA_964644885.1 uncultured Rickettsiales bacterium | reverse complement strand
TGGCGGTATCGGTCAAGAGCATGTGGGTATCCTCCTGGGTATGTGCAAGAGATACCCAGAAATATACCCAGGAATGTTCCGGCTGTCACTAAATCTTATTGGATGACATTAGACGAAAAATCGGCTATTTTGCTTGGTTTTATAAGGTGTCTTTGGACTTTATCAGACTTCCTAAAACCTAGAAATGGCTCCCCGGGGCGGATTCGAACCACCGACCAATCGGTTAACAGCCGATTGCTCTACCGCTGAGCTACCGGGGAACAGGTGAAAGGTGCAGAATCCGGAACGTGGAATCCAATCAGGAAATGCATTCCAGAACGGCATTAAGAGAGGCCATATATACGGGATTGTCATGAAGATGCAATCATTTTTTCATGTAAGTTCCAGATGATAAGGAAGAGCAGATGCAGGAAATACCGCTCGCAGGTTATCAATTATTCAACAGGATGCAATCCACCGCATCGGTGCGGAAATACGTGCAAAGCTGACGCGCGGCATCGTAGGAATTGAGCGGGCCGATCTGAATGGCAACATGCGTGCGATCTTCTTCCGGATACAGGATGCGCGGCTTGAGGCCGCGCAAGGCATTTTGCCGAGAGATGGAGGCAAAATGCGATATGGCGTCGCGACCTGTGGAAAAATCACCTATTTCAAGCCATATACCGGCATTTTCGTCAACGTTCGGCGTGGCTGCTATCTCGTAATCCACCTCGGCATTGGGACTATGCGCCGGCGCCGGCTCAATAACGGCGCGCGCCACTTCCACTCGTCCTTCTTTTTCCGTTTCTAGAGCGGGAAGGTCTTGCTTCCGTGTTTCCGTTTGCAAGGCCGCCGTCATAGCCGCCGACATTTTCCGTTCCGCCTTTGCTTCCAAGGATGCTGCCTTTTCCTCAGCTTCCCGGATAATGTCCGCAGCGCGATTCTCAAGCGCCTGCTTAACCGCCGCATCGACCAAAGCTTTTACTTCCTTTTCGCTGAATGTGACGGATGCTTCCGCCTTATCAGCCTGCGTTCTCCTCGCGGCTGCTTGGGAAGAAGTCGGAGGATAACCGGATGGCGCAAGAGCGTCATAATACGCTCCAGGGGAAGAGGTGACCTGGGAGCGGCCGGGCTGCGTTGGCGAAGCGGCTGCGCCATTTGCTGTTTTGCCGGTGCGCTGATCACCTTGTGCGCGCAGCCACTTCGCGCCAGAGGGGTCATAGACGTATCGTATATCTTGATCCGGCGCTTGTCCCGCATCCTTCCGCATCGGCGTGGCAACGGGACCGTAATTTCCTCCCGCCGCTGGCGCATAGGCATCTTCATAGCCTAGCGTGGAAAAACTTACATCCATGACGCCGGAAGCCACGGCCCGGCTATCTATAGCTGCCTGGGTTTGCCCCGCATAACGCCGCATACCCGACTCGAACTGCGCCATCTTTATCTTGGCATCCTCGATACGCGCCGCAGCTTCCGCCTCGGCCTGTATGCGCGTTTTCTCAATGCGTTCCGCCGCTTCGCGTGCAAGCTGCGCACGGACACTATCCAGCGCTTGCTGCACGTGCGCGGCTTCTTGTTGTTCGATCTGAACGAGCACCGTGGCGCCATAAGATCTGACTTTGGAGAAATCGACCTCCCCACGCTCGTCCAAGAACGGCGCGAGATCCGGTCGGTTAGCAAGGGATTCTTCAGGGGCAACCGGCGCTTGGATGAGCGGGGTGGGCAGCCGGTCAGTGGTTGCCTGTTGATTTAGAATGATCTTATTGTCTTCCGGCATCCGCCGTTTATTGAATTGCGACGATGCGCCATCTTTATCTGCCGCTCTGGCGCGTGAACTTTCGCTGGGCGCTTCTGGCATAGGCATTCCAGCAGGCTCCAGCTCATTTAGAGATTCCGCCTGCGGCTTCATGGCGGTTTGTTGAGATGTTTGAGCGGGACCAGGCGCGCTGGAGGCGCTAAGAAATCGCCCTATCTGCGGCAGGTTTTTTTCCTGCGCCATCTGTTCGGCGCTTACGCCGAAAGCGTTAGCCTGTTCAGGATTAGCGCCTTCGGCTAAAAGCAATGCCGCAATCGGCTCGCTGCGGTTTTGCACCGCATGCATGAGCGCGGTTTCTCCGCGCGCATTGGCGTTATGTACATTAGCGCCATACTTGAGCAACGCTTTCGCGGCATCTTCATGTCCGGCAAGAGAGGCGCGCATAAGCGGCGTCCAGCCCTCATCATCCTTAGCATCGCGCTCCGCTCCGTGCGCGAGCAGGAGCTGTACGATATTGGCATGGCCCTCGCGGCTTGCAAGGTGCAACGCTGTTGCGCCGCCGATATCCTTGCGGTTTATATCCGCACCTGCTTGAATAAGATATTCCGTCATGGCGCCATTGCCCCGATACGCGGCGCGCATAAGCGGCGTGACATCAAGCCATCCGCGTGCGTTGACATCCGCGCCTTGGCGCAGCAAATTCTGTATTACGAGCAAGTTGCCTTGATCGGCGGCATCGACAAGCGGGTCATGGAAGGTGGCTTGTGATGCAGGGGCTTCCTGGGCATAAGCGGCAAGACACTCCCACCACCCCAATATTCCGATGGCAAACAGCGCATAGTAGTAAAAGCGTTTCATGAGCGTGGTACGATTTTACGATAATATGACACTGAAAAAAACACCATAAATAGCGTTCTAACTCCCTTCAACCCCCAGTAATAGTTATATAGACACATTACACCCGTATTCCAAGAAGATTTTTGCCGCCCCACGAAGGTATCGCGCAGAAAGCCGGAAAACGGACCTCTTTTGCAATAGTTGGCGCGCCCGCACTCTTTTGTGCTAAAATCAACCGCAGCGTTAAACGAGAGAGGAGGAGAGCAGCGCGATGCCATTTGAGACAGTAGGGATCGCTGCCGACGCGGACAACCCGAAAGCTACCGAAGCGTGCGCGCAGCTTGCCGGGCGATATCGTTTTAAAGTTCTGAAGTCCGGTGTGCGCGCGCCACGCGACATTGATGTGATTATAGCGCTCGGCGGAGATGGTTTCATGCTGCGCGCGCTGCATCACGCCATGGCGAGCGGCCTGCCTATCTATGGCATGAATTGCGGCACTGTGGGCTTTCTGATGAACCAGTACCGCGAAGATGATTTAATCGGACGGTTGAACAGCGCAAAGATGACGGAAATTCACCCGCTGCGCATGGTGGCAACCACAACGTCAGGAAAGCGCGAAGAAGCATTTGCCCTTAACGAAGTGTCTCTTTTGCGCGCCGGTAGGCAGGCGGCTCAGCTTCAGATAAGCGTCGGCGATACCGTGCATATGACGGATATGGTATGCGACGGCATTCTGGTGGCGACCCCGGCGGGATCCAGCGCCTATAATTATTCGATCGGCGGACCTATCATGCCGCTTTCCGCCAACTTGATAGCGGTCACGCCGATCAGTCCATTCCGCCCGCGGCGCTGGCGCGGTGCGCTGCTACCGGAGAAAACCCATGTGCGTATCGATGTGCTAGAGGCAAAGCGGCGGCCGGTTAACGCGGTCGCCGATTTTACCGAAACGCGGAATGTGGTTTCCGTAAGCGTGAGCACGGATGTAAAAAGAGCGTGCCGCCTGCTTTTCGATCCCGGTCACAGCTTGGAAGAGCGCATCATACGCGAGCAGTTTGCAGTGTAGCGCGGAATGCTTGCCGTCACTCAAAAATCAATGCACCGCCCGTCTTTCGTCCATTCGCCGAAACGGTTGACGGGTTCGGTGCCGTTTTTACGCCCGCCCCGTTCAGGGGTTTTTTCAGCAGGAACATTTTTTTGATCGCCGGATTCTGAATCCTGAACTCTCGCCGCTGTCATCCGAACATTGCCTCTTCGACCAACGTCACCAGTAATTGCAGCGCCATAATATGAACCTCCTGCACATGCGCTGTGATCGCAGAGGGCACCACGAATGCATAATCGGCGGTGTTTTTCCTGTCGCGGCCCCGCTCGCCGGTGAATAGCACCGTAGTGAGGCCGCGTGCGCGCGCGGATTCAAGGGCTTTTAGCACATTCTGGCTTGCGCCGCTGGTGGAAATGGCAATCAGCGTATCACCTTTTTTGCCATGCGCCTCGATCTG
>CAZXYG010000055.1:5106-7099 GCA_964644885.1 uncultured Rickettsiales bacterium | reverse complement strand
GTTTCCTATTGCGGTGAGGATACCGGGATCGGCGGAAAGCGCCATCGCCGGAAGCGCTCGGCGTTCCTTGGCAAAGCGCCCCACGAATTCGCCTGCGATATGAAGTGCATCGCAGGCGCTGCCGCCGTTGCCGCATAGCAAAAGCGTATGGTTCTGGCCAAAGCTCGTGGCAAGATGTTGCGATAGCGCCTGCAAGGGCTTTTCGTAGGTAGTAAAAAACCCTTGCACGGCACGGGAGTGTTCCTCTACCGCTTGGCGCACACGCGAGATATTCGGCGTTTTCAACGTTTCGACGGTCATGAGCGCTTTTGCATAGGGATGCTGCCGCTGGCTCTGAGCGCCTTGATATTTTCTGCGTAGGCAGAGGATGCGCCGGTAAATATCGCGCTGCCCGCCACCAGCACGTCCGCGCCCGCTTCGATCACAAGAGAGGCGGTTTCAGGATTGATGCCGCCGTCCACTTCCAAATCTATGGTTTTGCCGCAATCGTCAATCATGTAGCGCAGCTCGCGGATTTTTTCGAGTGAAGAGGGAATAAATTGCTGCCCGCCGAAACCGGGATTAACCGACATCACCAGCACCAAATCAAGTCGCGGCAGGATATAGTCGAGCGCGTCCGGAGGCGTGGAAGGCACAAGAGATACTCCGGCCCTCTTGCCCAGTTCCTTGATGCGTTGCACCACGCGGTCGAGATGCGTTACGGCTTCCGCATGCACGGTGATGATATCCGCTCCGGCCTTAGCAAAATCCTCGATAAACGGCTCCGCAGGCTCGATCATGAGATGCACATCAAGGATTTTTTTTGTGTGTTTCCTCAGGGATTTTACCACCACCGGCCCAACGGTGAGATTGGGCACGAAATGCCCGTCCATCACGTCCACATGGATATAGTCCGCGCCGGCCTTATCCACGGCCCGTATCTCTTCCCCCAACCGCGCGAAATCAGCGGAGAGAATCGAAGGAGCGATTTTTACGGCGCCTACCATAGATTTGTACCTAGCAGGTTTCTCAGGCAATCGCAATAATCTAGGGATTATGGCTAATTGGGCCGCGCTACTTGCATTGGGCTGTCCAAGGAGAATGTAGGAATTTTTATCTTGAGGCGCTCGCCACTTTCGGCCATCATTTCGTAGCTGCCGCCCATCAAGCCGGAGGGCGTATGCAGAAACGTGCCGCTGGCATATTCATAGGCTTCTCCCGGTTTCAACACCGGCTGCTCGCCGACCACGCCGGGGCCGCGCACGTGCTGAGTGAGACCGTTGCCGTCGGTAATAAGCCAGTGACGGTTGATGAGCTGCACGACCTGCTTGCCTTTGTTTTCGATCCGCACATGGTACGCCCAGGTGAAGAACGACTGGTCGGGCGATGACTGTTCTTCCAAGTAGGAAGGAACGACCGTTACCTTGATGCTGTCCGTAATATCGCTGTACAACGCGCGCATGGAATTTATATAGTGCGCGGAGAGGAAAAATTAAAGAGGGGAATGCAGAAGTTGAGAGTCGATAATTTAGATTTAAGTGTCGCGAATCTGCGACCGGAGGTTAAACATGGCACGGAAAACAATCCTTTCACTCTGACCCCTGCGTTTTCCACCCTCAATGCAGAGCAGCGCGAAGCGGTGGAAACCACCGAAGGGGCGCTCTTGGTGCTGGCCGGCGCAGGGACGGGCAAGACGCGCGTATTGACGGCCCGCATTGCGCATATACTGCACCGCAATATGGCCTTTCCATCGCAGATACTCGCGGTCACTTTTACCAATAAGGCGGCGCGAGAAATGCGCGAGCGCGTGGAAAAAATGGTGCCAGGCCAGGCCGGCGGGTTGTGGCTCGGCACGTTCCATTCGGTCGGAGTGCGGATCCTGAGGCGGCATGCGGAGCTTCTCGGTTTTCCGAAGGATTTCACCATTCTCGATCAAGATGATCAAATCCGGCTGCTCAAGCAGCTTTTGCAGGAGAACGGAATTGATGATAAGCGCTGGCCTGCCAAGGCGCTC
>CAZXYG010000055.1:1826-5096 GCA_964644885.1 uncultured Rickettsiales bacterium | reverse complement strand
ATCATCCAGCGTTTCAAGGATCGCGGGCTGTCGCCCGAAAAAATCACTTCAGCCGGTGAAGCGAGCGGTTTCGCCAACGGCAAGGCCGTGGCTCTTTATGATGTCTATCAGGCGCGGTTGAAAACGCTTCAAGCTATGGATTTCGGCGATCTTCTGCTGCACATGCTGACGCTGTTTTCGCGTCATGCGGATGTGCTTGCTGAATATCAGCGCCGCTTTCAGTACATTCTGGTGGATGAATATCAGGATACCAACGTGGCGCAGTATCTGTGGCTGCGGCTGCTATCGCAGGGACGCGGCAATATTTGCTGCGTGGGCGACGACGATCAATCCATCTATGGCTGGCGTGGCGCCGAAGTGGATAACATCCTGCGCTTCGAGAAGGATTTTACGGGCGCCAAGATCATCCGCCTGGAACGCAATTACCGCTCCACGCTGGATATACTGGGCGCCGCTTCGCGCTTGATCGCGCATAACAAAGGGCGTTTAGGCAAGACGCTGTGGACCGATCGGGGCGGGGAAAGCAGCAAGATCAAAGTAGTGTCGTTGTGGGACGAGAAAAAGGAGGCCGAATATATCGCCGATGAAATCGAGGCGTTGCAGCGACTGCACGGACAGAAGCGCGATGAAATGGCGATCTTGGTGCGCGCCGGATTCCAGACCCGCGCCTTCGAGGAATGCTTCATCAACCGGGGTATTCCCTACAAAGTTCTAGGTGGCCTGAGGTTTTATGAGCGCATGGAAATACGCGACGCCATCGCCTATATGCGTTTCGTGCTGAAAGACGCGGACGATCTTGCCTTCGAACGCATCATCAATACGCCCAAGCGCGGCATTGGCGAAGCGGCGCTCGAAACCATTCGCCTCCATGCGCGCCGCAGGAATATTTCATTATTGCAGGCAACAATGGAATTAGTGCGGGGCGGCGGTCTGAAATCCCGCCTGAGTAGCGTATTGGGCGCGGTGCTTGCGCAGCGCGACCGTTGGAGGAAGCAATGTGAAAACACGCCGCATGCCGATGCGGTGGACGCCATCCTGCAGGAATCCGGCTATCTTGCGATGTGGAAACAGGAGAAAACGCCGGAAGCGCAAGGCCGCATCGAAAACTTAAAGGAATTGATCAACGCGCTTGAGGATTTCGAAAATCTGAATGCCTTCTTGGAGCATGTCAGTCTGGTAATGGATGCGGACGACAAAGCGGGGGAAGCCATGGTGAGTATTATGACCATGCACGGAGCCAAGGGACTGGAGTTCAACAACGTTTTCCTTGCCGGGTGGGAGGAAGGGCTGTTTCCGAGTGCGCGCAGCATCGAAGAAAAAGGCGCGGAAGGGCTGGAAGAAGAACGGCGGCTTGCCTATGTGGGTATCACGCGCGCGCGCAAGCGCTGCATGATAAGTTTCACCGCCAACCGGCGCGCTTACCATCAATGGCAGAGCAATATTCCCTCGCGTTTTGTGGACGAGCTTCCGCCGGCTCATATCGAGGTGGTGAAGGCGTCCTTCGGGCCAAGCTATCAAGGAAACCGAGAGTCAGGGGGCGGGGGACGGGGATTTGGAGAACTGGCTACGCCTTCGTATTCTTCTGGCGTGAAAGCAAATATCCCCGATCCCGGCTTCTCAACTCCCGATACTTTCTCCCTGGGCCAGCGCGTGACGCACGGTGCGTTTGGCCGTGGCCGCATTGTAAAAATCGAAGGAAAGCATCTCACCATCGGCTTCGTCAACGCAGGCATTAAGACAATCCTGGAAGAGTATGTAAAGAAAGAGTAAATGTGATGCCGATTTCGTGATTGCCAAATAATGAACGATCGATCAGCGCGCTGCTACGCCTCCTCCTCTTCTTTTTCTTTGGCTTTTTTCTCAGCGTCCTCGCGGGCTTTGCGTGGATCGTAGGGTTCCTGCTGCGGTACTGCGATCTGTGGCGCGAGACGCTTGGTAAAGAAGGGATCTTTGTAATAAAAAATCTTCTTTGTCTTTATCGGCGGCGAGGACTCGACCAGGATGATCTGCTCCTCGCGCGACAGGCCGATTACCTCCTGCGGCAGCAGCAGGGCGCGCTGCGCCTCGGAGACGTGCTTGGAACGCGAGGCTGGGTTGAGGTCAATGAACACCGGCGCGTTGCGCGAGATCTGCTTCACTGTCTTATTGCCGACCAGTTTCGATATGAGCTCGGCGGTTTCCACGTTGTTGGCGGCGAAGGTTATGCGGTAGGTGGAGTTGGCGAGGAACGAATTCATTCCGGCCTCCTCGTAGATGCCTTTTAACTGTTCCGTATCTTGAATGATGAGGAACAGGCGCACTTTATAACCTCGGAAATAGGCGATGCCGTTGCGGAATTGTTCCATGTCGCCGAGCGTGGGGAATTCGTCCATCACGAACAAGACGCCGTAGATTTCGTCCGGGCGCGGCATGTGCTTGCACAGAAGCTGCGTCGCTTGCTGGTAGAAAATCTGCATCAGCGGCTTCAGGCGCTCGATATTATCCGGAGTGAGGCCGATATAGACCGTGGTCTTTTCCTTCTTTAATTTATTGAAATCAAAATCGCTCTTGGCTGTGGTAGCGTCGATCAACGGGTTAGCCCAGAGTTCCAGCGCCGAGTTAAGGGTGGAAAGCACGCCGGAGCGCTCCTTGTCGGCTTTCTGCAGGAATGCGGCGATATTCATATAGGCCACGGGGTGCAGTTGCTTGCCGATCGTATCAAGCACCACGGCGAGATTATAAACCACGTCATCGCTCCGGAGCGTCCGTACCACTTCGCCGAAAGTAGTGGGCTTCTCCGGCACTGCGATCAGATAGAGCGCAATGCCTAGGAACAGGCTTCGCGCTTCGTTCTGCCAAAATTCCTGCTCCGGCAGCAGCAGGTTGGCGATTTTCTGCACGTCGTCCACCATCTGTCCCATCTTCGGGCTAACCCAATCGAGCGGATTGTAGCAGTGGCTGATGCCGTCGGGGCTGGCTGGGTTCCAGAGATAGACTTTTTGGCCTACCTGCTGTCTCCAGCCGCTCGTCAGTTCGTAATTCTCCAACTTGATGTCGTGGACGACACAGGATTCATCCCAGAACAGCAGGTTCGGAATCACGAAGCCGACGCCCTTGCCGGAGCCGGTGGGAGCGAATAGCAGCGCATGCTGCCAGCCTGGCGCGATCAGGTAGCCGCGGCTGTTCTGCCCTACCATGATGCCTTTTTTAGCGCGCAATCCAGACTTGCGGATTTCTGCTTCCGTTGCCCATTTTGCATCGCCGTGTATTTTTTCCTTCTTGCCGAAGGGG
>CAZXYG010000055.1:1143-1816 GCA_964644885.1 uncultured Rickettsiales bacterium | reverse complement strand
GGCGGAAATCCATAAGCGGCGCGCGAATCAGGAAAAGAATGAGCAGGAAGAAAAACAGCCCTCCGCCGGCGGGGAAAAACAGCTTGAGTTGGAAATCTTTGCCCAGCCGATCGCTGTATTGCAGCCAATATTCCACTAAGCCCAAATAAATTTGGAGCATGTCGAGCACGCGATACGCGGCGGTAAGGTATGCGACGCCGTAGAACCATGCGACGGTTGCAAGGACGGCTCCATAAGCGCACACTACAAGGATCACGCCGAGAATCAGCGAGATTATGACAAAATTCCTTAGGGCGTGGGCCTCAAGCCGCATGGACGTCGCTCGACGAAATGCTCATCGGATATGGTAACAATAAAAAACGCAGTATAATGCATTTAACATATCCATGATACACTTATTAGAATAGGTATGCTGCAATACACTATGCGTGACGTGCGTGGCTACGTGCGGTTGGGTATTTGACCGCCGCCACAAAATTTCTCAGTAGGGAGTTAGCGCTTCTTGAGCCTGAAACGCAGCGCGTTCAGCTTGATGAATCCCGCCGCGTCGCGTTGATCGTAGGCGCCGGCGTCGTCCTCGAACGTGGAGAGCGTTGCATTATAGAGGCTTTTCGGCGATTTGCGTCCCACGATCGAAACGCCGCCTTTGTATAATTTCACTTTTACCGTGCCG
>CAZXYG010000055.1:0-1133 GCA_964644885.1 uncultured Rickettsiales bacterium | reverse complement strand
CGTTTTCCTGGCTTGCATCGATCGCGGCCTGGAGCATTCTGCGCTCCGGCGACCACCAGTAGCCGTTATAAATAAGCTCGGCGTAGCGCGGCATCAGCTCGTCTTTCAGATGCGCCGCGCCGCGATCCAGGGTCAGGCTTTCGACGGCGCGGCGAGCGACGAGCAGCACGGTGCCGCCCGGCGTTTCATACACGCCGCGCGACTTCATGCCGACATAGCGATTCTCGACGATATCCAGGCGGCCGACGCCATGCGCGCCGCCCAATGCGTTCAATTGCGCCAGTAGCGCTGCGGGTGAAAGTTTTTTGCCGTTGATGGCTACCGGATCGCCCTGCTTGAATTCAATCTCCGCCATGGCGGGTTTGTTGGGCGCTTCCTCCGGCGCCACCGAGCGCGTGCACATCTTGGGATCGTATTCTTGCCAGGGATTCTCCAGCGCGTTGCCTTCGTAGGAAGTGTGCAGCAGATTGGCATCCATCGAGTAAGGAGGCGCGTTGCGCTTCTCAGCCGGTACCGCGATGCCGCGGTCGCGCGCGTAATCGAGCAAACGAGTGCGAGAGTTCAGATCCCACTCGCGCCACGGTGCGATCACTTTGATATCCGGCTTGAAAGCGTAATAACCCAGTTCGAAACGCACCTGGTCGTTGCCCTTGCCGGTGGCTCCGTGCGCAACCGCGTCCGCGCCGGTTTCCATGGCTATTTCCACCTGGCGCTTGGCGATCAGCGGGCGGGCGATCGACGTGCCGAGCAGGTAGGTGCCTTCATAGAGCGCGTTAGCGCGGAACATCGGGAAGACGTAATCGCGCACGAATTCCTCGCGCAGATCCTCGATGTAGATTTCCTTGACGCCCGCTGCTTTGGCCTTGGCGCGCGCGTCCTCGACTTCGCCGCCCTGGCCGATATCGGCGGTGAAGGTCACGATGTCGCAGCCGTAGGTATCGCGCAGCCAGTGCAGGATGACGGAAGTATCCAGCCCGCCGGAATAGGCGAGCACGACTTTTTTAGGGCGCGTTGACATTTAGATGAATGGACTAGGCCTCGCCCGGCCCGGACTGCATCAGCCTGCCGGCTGTTTTGGTGGCGGCCGATGCGCGTTTTTCGGCATCGCGGCGCTCGCGCGCGGTCATCTTGAC
>CAZXYG010000054.1:9732-11672 GCA_964644885.1 uncultured Rickettsiales bacterium | reverse complement strand
TGGTTGTGGATCATTCGTTGCACGATAAAAATATCCGCGATCTGGTAGATTTTCTGCATCCCGGCGATGTGATGGCGTGCAATGATACGCGCGTTATCTCGGCGCGATTAAAGGGGTACAGAGGCGAAGCAAAAATGGAAGTAACGCTGCATAAACGCATCGCTCCCACCCTATGGGACGCTTTCGCCAAACCCGCGAAGCGGCTCAAGGAGGGAGATATGTTTGTGGTTGCCGAAGATTTTTACGCCGCCGTCACGAAAAAGAAAGCAGGCGGCGAAGTCACGCTTTCCTTTTCCGGCACAGCGGAGAATTTTAGAGAAAAACTTCTGAAATACGGGCATATGCCCCTACCCCCTTATATACGACGCACTGTTCCAAAAACTACAGACCATTCCGATTACCAGACGGTTTTTGCCGCAAGGGATGGCGCGGTGGCAGCCCCCACGGCAGGCCTTCATTTCACAGAAAAACTGCTGGTGGCGCTGGAGAAAAAAGGCGTAAAACGGGTAGCGCTTACGCTGCATGTCGGCGCGGGAACGTTTCTGCCCGTAAAGGCAGAGGATACAAGGGATCACGCGATGCACAGTGAATGGTGCAGCATCAGCCCGGAAGCCGCCGCGAGTATCAACGCCCGCAAAGGGCGGTTGGTGGCCGTAGGCACTACGGCGCTGCGCACGCTCGAAACAGCGGCGTCGGAAGATGGCGTGATTCGTCCTTATGAAGGCGAAACCGATCTTTTCATCACTCCCGGCTACCGCTTCAAGACCGCCGACCTGCTGCTCACCAATTTTCACTTGCCAAAATCCACGCTGTTCATGTTGATCTGCGCCTTCGCAGGCATGGAACGCATGAAAAAAGCCTATCAATATGCCATTGAGAACACATATCGTTTTTACTCATATGGAGATGCAACGTTGCTTTATAGAACCGCATGACTCTTCGCTTCACTCTTCACGCCACCGACGGCCCAGCGCGGCGCGCGGCGCTGCATACCGCACACGGCACGATCGAAACGCCCACCTTCATGCCCGTAGGCACGGCTGGGACGGTCAAGGCCATGCTGCCGGAAACCGTAGCGGCGTGCGGCGCGGACGTGGTGCTGGGCAATACCTATCACCTGATGCTGCGCCCCGGCGCGGAGCGCATTGCAAAGCTGGGTGGATTGCACCGCTTCATGCAATGGGAGAAAGCCATCCTCACCGATTCCGGCGGCTACCAAGTGATGTCGCTGGCAAAAATCCGCGATATTTCTGAAGAGGGCGTCACGTTTCAGTCGCACCTCGACGGCAGCACACACCTACTGACTCCGGAGCGCTCCATCGAAATTCAGCATCTGCTGGGCAGCGACATCACCATGAGCTTCGACGAATGCACTACATTCCCCGCCACCCATCAGCAAGCCAAAGACTCGATGGAGCTTTCCCTGCGTTGGGCGGAACGCAGCAAAAAGGCGTATCAGCCGCGTGAAGGATATGGGTTATTCGGCATCGTGCAGGGCGGCGTTTATGACGATCTGCGCGCCATCTCCGCGCGAGAACTAAACGGCATGGACTTTGACGGCATGGCGGTCGGCGGGCTGGCCGTGGGTGAAGGACAGGCAGAGATGCTGCGTGTGCTGGATGCCACCGTTCTTCTGCTACCGGGGAATAAACCGCGTTATTTGATGGGCGTAGGCAAGCCGGATGATATTATCAAGGCAGTCCTGCGCGGCGTGGATATGTTCGATTGCGTGCTGCCCACGCGCTCCGGGCGAAACGGGCAGGCCTTCACCTGGCATGGCACAGTGAACCTCCGCAATGCTCGCTACGCCGACGATGCGAAACCACTCGATTCGGAATCCCCTTGCGGTACATACAGCAAAGCCTATCTTCACCATCTCGTAAAATCCAATGAAATCCTGGGCGCCATGCTGCTCACCTGGCATAATGTATGGTTCTACC
>CAZXYG010000054.1:4705-9722 GCA_964644885.1 uncultured Rickettsiales bacterium | reverse complement strand
GTTCTACCAAGAACTTATGTGTAAACTGAGAGAAGCTATTGAAAAAGGCAAAATGAAAGCATTCGCGGAGCAATTTTTGACTGCATATCAACGCTTCGCGCTCGGCGGCGACGCGGAAAATTGAGGCAAGAAATTGATCAAAGACCGCTTAACTCCAGTACAATCGGCAAAAGCAACGTTTCTTATTGTCAGAGGAACGTTCGCAAGAATCTTCCCGACACGTTCCTCGATTATAGCCGGAAATATCTCCTGCACCTTCGCCTTCGCCTCCTCCAGCATCCGCAGGGTTGCCTGCTCACGCTGCACAAACCCTTTAAATCCGCCTAAAAACCCCACCGCTATCAGCTTTTCGCCATCATTAAGCGTATACTCCTGCGCCCATGCTCCATTATAAAATCGCGGATGATTGAGGCTTCCGGTTTTAAAGAACACATTGCGCACTGTCGCGTTACCGTATCCCATGCGCGCTACATCTGAATCCACACCGGCAAGCGCCACGCCTTGTCCCTCTCTTGAAGTGAATAATTTCATGAACTCGCGGTTCTTTTCAGGCTTTATGCCTTTCACGCCATTCACCGACATACTTTGGCTTACTGCTTCGGGTTTATATCGCTCTATTTCATTAGCGGCCCACGTCATGATACGCAGCATGTCGTGAGGCGTTGTCTGCTGCATGTTCCATTTTTGCTGCCCATGTTCATCAAGAATAATAATGCCCGCATATCCCGATGCATGGGGCAAGCCGTTTGCGTTGACGACAACGGTATTATGAACCCCGCTCTCCTCGCGTAAAACATAATTGACATAACGGACATAGGTTTCAGTGGGCGTAAAATTACCCGCTTCCTTATGCACATTCACTATATGCCCGCCGATTAATTCGCCTAGTTCTTTAGCCGCATCATTGTCAGATTGAATGAGGCTTAATTGGATTAATCTGTCAATTGCGTCCTTGGCTTTTTGTACATCCCCCTTGCATTTCTTGCGCGCATAGTCCGGCACAAGATCAGGCATATGACGCAACGCAAGAGCCACCGTCGCGATTTTTATGGTGGAGGCATACCCGATCCGATGGTCAGCACCCTGCCCCTCATTCGCGCCTTCAAAATATTTTTCAAAAATAATCTCGTTCGTGCTAGGGTTGTAAATAGCATAACCTCCGGCCGGTTGCTTCAAATCGTCTAATCCGAACCCTTTCCTATTCCGTACAGGAATAAGGTGCCTGGCGAATTCGGATAAATAATTAGGCTGAAGGTAAGGCGGAACACGGTTTAAGGACGCATCCTTGTCATACGGCATAAAGGATTCTAAAACCCCAAGAAATGGATACAATGCTTCTCTATGAAGTATAGCGCGAAATGGTTAATTTTTCGTTAATGAATTCCCCTTTTGCCTTATCTGACCCTGAGAATCAAAGGGTTCTCGCGCTTAAACCCCGCCCTGGATAAACACCATCGCTTCCTCAATGGGAAGCTGGCCGATATAAACTTCACCGCCTTTGTCGCGGGCAACGATCACGGAAATGTCCTTCCCCTCGCCGGAAAAACTGCCCACCGCCTTCAGCGTATCGAAAAGAACCTTCTTATCCTGCTCATTAATCTCCTGAATATCAGGATATTTCAGGGGATCGCCCTCCTTGGCGATACGGATGCCGGCATTGACAAGCGCAATAATATTATCAAGGAAATCCTTATAATTCGTCACATTCACCCGAAACCAGCCGGAAGGCAGAATATCATTCCTTGAAGCGGTGATTTTTCCATCGCTATTCCAGGCATAGCGCTTGCTGACATAGGCTATCTGTTTCAAATCAAGGTCAAACTCCAGCGTGTTCCTCCTTTTCTGCGGGAAAGCTCCCACAACGCTAAATTCCACATTGAAATCATAGCCTTCCGTACCCTGATCTACCTTGACGATATCCTTGAGTAATTCCCGGCTCTGCGGCGTTAAGCCTTTTAGCCACTCCCCGCTGTTCACCAGCATGTTATCGCCGCGCATATGCACATGCACGTTTCTATGCTCTGATTGCACCGGCGTCTGGCGTATCACGGCGCTATATGCGTCATACGATCCCGCCGCCGCTCCAGTTTTTGTATCAATCAGGCGCAACCCTTTATCCTGATAGCTTATTTCCCTGAACTGCCCGATAAAATAGGATATATTCGGAAACCCTTTCACAAAGAGAATATTGCCGTAATCCATCGCAAACCGCAGCAGAAGCTGTGGGTTCTGCGTATAGGTAAGCGCAAAAGACCCCGTGACATTGCCATCGCTGTACCGCGTGACATCCAGACGCTTCGGAAGATCAGCCTGTAGCCTGTTCCCCATAAAACCAGTATGCACAATAATCGGCTCCATATGGCTCACAAGATAGCGCATCTTCCGCTCCGGCACGACAAGAGCAGCCTGAACGTTTCCTATCGTAATGGTGTAATGAAAAGGAAAACCCGACACGTCCACCGTTCCAACGGCGGCCCTTATATGTTCGTATGCGCCGTTGAGCGTTTCGATATGCTTGCGGATGGCGGTTTCGATGCGGTAGGCCTGAAGAAACCACAAGCCGGCATAGCCGCCGAAAAGTATCATAATGGCGGCAAGCGCTAGTTTGGATGCGCGGGAGAGCCTCATCCCTTGTCCACCATCATGTTGCGGGTGGCTTCAGGCAGGGTAAGCGTGATGCCGTCCAGGTCCTCGCTGACGATAATCTGGCAGCCAAGCCGCGAGGTGTGCGTCAGCCCGAAAGCGAGATCGAGCATATCTTCCTCGTCCTCGGAGGCTTCCTTCAGCATGTCGTAATATTGCTCATCCACGATAACGTGACACGTGGAACAGGCCAGAGAACCCTCGCACGCGCCTTCTAATGGAACATCGTTTTTATGCGCAACTTCCAGGATGGAAATCCCCACCGGCGCTTCCACCTCTTTTATGTTCCCGTCTGGGTATTTGAAAATGACTTTGGGCATTATAACCGTTCTTCCACCTCTAAAATTTTCTTCCCGGCCAATGCTTTTTTCAACGCATTATTTACTCGTTTCTCAGCAAAATGGCTACAGATTCCATCCAGTTCTTGCACTGCGCCATCGATGGCATCCCTATCCGCGCTTTTCAACGCGCGCCGGAGTTCTTTTGCCTGCGCTTCGATGCGCTCGCGCTCTTTAGGATCCAGTAGGGCGGCGGCGTCTTCCTTCAGCGCCGAATGCACCTCCGCCAGCATCCGCTCCGCTTCAACGCGCGACTCGGCAAGCAGACGCACCGTAATATCCTCTTTCGCGTGCGCTATGCTCTCGCGCAGCATGGCTTCAATTTCCGCGTCGGTAAGGCCGTACGAGGGCTTCACTTCTATCGACTGCTCCACGCCGGTGGTTTCCTCACGCGCCGATACCGTGAGAATACCGTCCGCGTCCACGGTGAAGGTTACGTGCACCCGCGCCATGCCCGCTTTCATCGGAGGAATGCCTTTAAGTTCGAAATGCGCCAACGATCGGCACTGGCTCACCAACTCACGTTCGCCCTGCACCACATGAATCTTTATGCCGGTCTGGCCATCTTGGTAGGTAGTAAACGCCTGTGAGCGCGATGCCGGTATCGGCGTGTTGCGATAGACGATTTTTTCCGCCAGCCCGCCCACGGTTTCAAGCCCCAGTGAAAGCGGGAGCACGTCGAGCAGCAGCGTATCGGAACCGCGCGTTAGCGCCTCGGCCTGCAACGCCGCGCCGAAAGCCACCACCGTATCGGGATCAACATCGGTCAGCGGCATGCGCCCAAAAAAATTTTCCACTTGCTTCCGCACCAGCGGCGTGCGCGTTGCTCCACCCACCAGCACGACGCCATCAATATTTTTCTTGGATATATTCGCATCCAACAACACCTGGCCGGTAATCGAAAACGTTTCTTCCACCAGCCCAACGATAAGCTCCTCATACTCCTTGCGGTTCAGCGAAAAGGAAAATTCTTTTTTCCTGAATACGATACGCCACGTACCCTTTTCATGGCCGGTCAGATGCTCTTTGACCGCTCTCCCAGTAGCAAGCAGCGTATGCACGCCACGCTGCGTCAACGTCACTCCGGGAAAATGCCGGGCCATGATATGCTCAGCGATAACGCGGTCAAAATCATCACCGCCAAGCGCCGTATCGCCGCCGGTGGCAAGCACCTGAAACACGCCCTTTTCCATTTTCAGTAAAGAAAAATCGAACGTGCCGCCGCCCAGATCATAAATCGCATAAATTCCTTCGTTGCCCTTATCCAGGCCATAGGCCAGCGCCGCCGCCGTTGGCTCGCTAATGAGCCGCAACACTTCCAGACCGGCAAGACGCGCGGCATCGCGTGTCGCTTTGCGCGCGGCATCATCGAAATAAGCGGGCACGGTAATCACCGCGCGCGCAACCACCTGATCCAGATGTTTTTCCGCCCGAAGCTTCAATCGTTTTAATATTTCGGCGGAAACTTCGGCAGGCGTGATGCGCTTACCGAATATATTAAGCGCCGCCATCTCGCCTTTCATACTCTTGTGAAACACATAGGGCAGCGTATCGGCTATCGCGCGTATATCCTCCCTGCCTCTTCCCATCAGCCGCTTGACGGAACGCACAACCTGAACGCCGTGGCGATCCTGTACCGCCCGCGCCTCATACCCAACCATCATCTTGCCGTCATGGGAGTATGCCACCACGGAAGGCAGCAGCGACCGCCCTGCGTTATCCTTCAGCACCGTTACTTTACCGTTCTCGCTGACCCCCACCAATGAATTGGTAGTGCCAAGATCAATGCCGACGGCACCGGCTTCCTGTTGTTTTTCTTCAGGTTCGCGTATTTCAAGCAGCATGATTCTTTTCCATTTTTATTTTTCTCAGACGAATTTCGCCCTTAAATTTTTCAAGATATTTCAGCCGCACGGCAACCCTTGCCGCTTTATCGAGCATGGCGTGGGCAAAAGCGTGCTCGATTTCCTTAAGATAGCGCTTTTTTTCCACTTCCGCTTGTTTTTCCTGCCGAGCGATGTCCGCAAGGGATTTTG
>CAZXYG010000054.1:4048-4695 GCA_964644885.1 uncultured Rickettsiales bacterium | reverse complement strand
CATCAGCGCCTCGCGTTGCGCGATCACTTCCGCAAGCAATGCTTCATCAGGCTTGCTTTCTTCAATACCCGACAGTTTCAGAAGGTATTCCGCGCGCTTCAGGGGGGTTTTTAGTATATCATAAGCGTCGTTAATAGCTGTAGCTTTCTGCATGCTCCATAGACGTTCTTTCTGAGGTTTTGCGACGAACCGGTCGGGGTGATATTCACGCTGAAATTTAAAATATTGGCGTTCTAAAAGCGCCGTGTCCAAATCAAAGGAAACAGGAAGTTCCAACAGTGTAAAATAGTTTTCCATCCGTGCGCCCTCCCCCTTCGGCGTCATTCCAGCGCACGTTTGAGGGAGTTACACATGGAACGACTCGCCGCAACCGCAGCGGCCCTTTTCATTGGGGTTAACGAAGATGAACCCGGATTTTAACTTCTCCTCCACATAATCCATCGTGGTGCCGATGAGATAAATCGTCGCCTTGGGATCAATAATGACTTTCACGCCTTTTGCTTCCACCACCTCGTCGAACTTGCCGATCGCATCGGCGTATTGGATGTCATAGGCCAGCCCGGAGCAACCACCCTTCCGTACACCAACGCGAATGCCGAGTGAAGGTTTCTCGCGCTGCGCAAGCAAGCGCTTCACCTGCTGCGCGG
>CAZXYG010000054.1:1421-4038 GCA_964644885.1 uncultured Rickettsiales bacterium | reverse complement strand
TATCGGTAATAGCGATGGGAGGAGGCAAAGCCATGACTAGGCTTCACTCTCCTGCTTCTTTCTATAATCCGCGATAGCAGCCTTGATGGCGTCCTCGGCCAGAACCGAACAGTGAATTTTCACCGGCGGCAGGGAAAGCTCCTGCGCGATCTGGGTATTCCTGATCGTGTCCGCCTCGTCGAGATGCTTGCCCTTGATCCACTCGGTGGCCAGCGAGCTGGAGGCAATCGCCGAGCCGCAGCCGAAAGTCTTGAACTTGGCGTCCTGAATTACGCCCTCGTCACTCACCCTAATCTGCAGCTTCATCACGTCACCGCAGGCAGGCGCGCCGACAAGGCCGGTGCCGACATTCTTATTGCCCTTATCCAAAGAACCCACGTTTCTTGGATTTTCGTAATGATCTATTACTTTCTCGCTATATGCCATATGCTCCTCCTTTTAATTTAATGTCCACTCCACTCAATGCTTTTTAAATCCACGCCCTCTTGCACCATTTCCCATAACGGACTCATCTCGCGCAAACGCGCGATATTGTTTTTCACTACGTCAATCGCGTAATCCACTTCCGCCTCAGTGGTGAACCGGCCAAAGCCAAAGCGGATCGAGGTATGCGCCAATTCCTCGTCCACACCCAGCGCGCGAAGCACGTAGGAAGGCTCCAAGCTGGCCGAGGTGCAGGCCGAGCCACTGGAAACCGCCAGATCGCGAATAGCCATAATCATGGATTCGCCTTCGATATAGGCGAAGCTGAGATTCAGATTTCCTGGGACACGCTGCTCCTTGTCTCCATTCAAGAAGACATCGGGGATATTTTCTACGATTTTTTTAAAAAACCTATCGTTCAGCGCACGGACGTGTTCGTCATCGGCGCTCATTTCCTTCTGTGCGATTTCCGCCGCCGCGCCGAAACCGACCACCAGCGGCGTCGGCAAGGTGCCGGAACGCATGCCGCGCTCCTGCCCGCCGCCGTTGATGAGCGGCTCCAGCCGCACGCGCGGGCGGCGACGCACATAAAGCGCGCCGATGCCCTTCGGCCCGTAAATCTTATGGCCGGAGATGCTCATCAGGTCTACGTTCATAGCTTCCACGTCGAGCGGGATTTTGCCGAACGCCTGCGCCGCATCGGTGTGGAAGAACGCGCAGCGCTCGCGGCAAAGCTTCCCGATTTCAGCCAGCGGCTGAATCACGCCGATCTCATTATGCACCGCCATCACCGAAACCAGCATGGTTTTATCGGTAATGGCCGCTTTCAGTTTTTCCAGGTCGATCAGCCCGTTCTTCTCCACCGGCAGATAGGTGACGCGGACGCCTTCGCGCTCCATGTGGCGGCAAGCGTCGAGCACGCATTTATGCTCGGTGACGACAGTGATGATATGATCTTTCTTATCGTGGTAAAATCGGCCAATGCCTTTGATCGCCATATTATTCGATTCGGTGGCGCCGGAGGTGAAGATAATTTCCTTAGGATTGGCGTTGATTAGCGCCGCCACCTGCCCACGCGCTTTCTCCACACCTTCCTCCGCCACCCAGCCGAAGGAATGGCTGCGCGAGTGCGGATTGCCGAATTTTTCCATAAAATAAGGTCGCATGGCCTCAAACACGCGCGGATCCATCGGCGTGGTGGCCTGGTAGTCCATATAGATCGGAAGTTTCAGCGTATTAGGTCGCCGGACTGCCGCTGCGTTTGTACTCGCGTTCATAATCTATGCGGCAATACGCCGCCCTCTTGTACGTTCATATAATGCTTGCCACGCCTTGATAAAAGCGTCGATCTCCGCTTCCGCAGTCGCATACCCCAGGCTCACGCGGATGGCAGAGGCGGCAAGTTCCTTCTCCACACCCATCGCCAGCAGCACATGCGATACTTCCACCTTGCCGGAAGAACACGCCGCGCCGCTGCTTACCGCGAAGCCTTTCAGGTCGAAATCAATCACCTGCGTCTCGCCCGAAACCCCCGGCATGGCGATGCAGCTCGTATTGGGTAGGCGGTTCGCTTTTTCGCCGAAGACGACGGCACCAGGCGCGAAGGATGTTATTGCATGCTCGAGTTTATTTCTTAATTCGACGTCATGGCCCGAGTTCCGCACCGCGGAACTATAGGGCCATCCCTCTTCTTCGTTGCACCCATCAAGGTGGATCCCCCTATAGTTTTTCTTCGTAAAACTCGGGGGATGACGCCGAGAAAGGGCAACGCCAAATCCTACAATCCCCGCCACGTTTTCCGTTCCGGCGCGATAGCCGCGCTCCTGCCCTCCGCCTTTTTGCAGAGATGAAAGCCCCATGCCCTTCTTTACGATCAACGCGCCCACGCCTTGCGGGCCGCCAAACTTATGCGCAGATATGGTCAGTATATCCACTCCAAGCGCCATCATGTCCACCGGAATTTTTCCTACTGCCTGCGAGGCGTCGCAATGGACATAACCGCCATGCCGAAAGACAATTTCGGCGATCTCCCTTACCGGCTGAATCACTCCGGTTTCGTTATTGGCGAGCATCACCGAAACCAGCGCCCCGCCTTCGATGTTCTTCAGCATCGCTTCCAGTGCGTCTAAACGGACAATGCCGTTTTCATCCACGGGCACAACGCGCGGCGCCTTCGCGTTTTTCAGCACAGAGA
>CAZXYG010000054.1:962-1411 GCA_964644885.1 uncultured Rickettsiales bacterium | reverse complement strand
GCCGAAACCACATGCGTGATATTTTCCGCTAAACCGTTCAACGCAAGATTGTTGGCTTCAGTGCCGCCGCCGGTAAAAACTACCTCATACCCCTCCGCGCCTACGCATCCGGCCACCTTGCCGCGCACTTCCTCAATCACGGCTCTAGCCTTCCGGCCATAGCCATGCACGGACGAAGGGTTATGCGGCACGCCCATGAACGCGCGCATCGCCTCCGTTACCTCCGGCAGCAGCGGCGCCGTGGCATTGTAATCGAGATAGATCATGATTTTTTTCTACTCATATACTTATGAGTCATCCTAATTTTCCACCCTTTTCTCTATCAATCCATTTTCCTGCACCATAAAAGCCGGGTGCAGCCGCAGCTTCCGCGCACAGACATCGGCCAGCGAAACCGAACGCAAATAACCGTAAATCTGGTTACCAAGCCCTTCCCATAAATCATGCGT
>CAZXYG010000054.1:0-952 GCA_964644885.1 uncultured Rickettsiales bacterium | reverse complement strand
ATCATGCGTCAAGCACCGAGTTTTATCGTGCAAGCAGCCCGAGCCGTCGCGGTTGGTGCAGCGCGTCATGCGAATCGACTCATCCACCGCCAGAATGATATCGGAGACTCGGGTTTCCTCAACAGACCGCGCCAGCAGATAGCCGCCGCCCGGACCGCGCACCGATTTCACCAATCCGGATCGCCGGAGTTGCAAAAAAATCTGCTCGAGATAGGCTACGGTAATGCTCTGCCGTTCCGAAATATCGGCGAGCGGCACGGGCGCACCGCCGCCATGCGCCGCGATATCCACCATCGCCATCACCGCGTAGCGGCCTCTGGTTGTCAGCATCATGCCCGGTTCTCCCATTGCGTTGCCGTTTCCTCGATATCTTCGCTCTGTTCCTCCACCTTGGATAGCCGCTGCTTGAGAAGCGCAAGTTCCGCCTGGAGCGTTTCGATTTCCTTCTGGCGCGTATCCTGTGCCTCAGCGGAAGCACAATAGGCATCGAATGCTTGATCCGAAGCAGCTTTTTTTACCTTGCGCGCAGGAACACCCACCATTGTGGCGCCCGGCTCAACGTCCTTCACCACCACGGCGTTGGAGCCGATGCGAGCATTATCGCCAACGAAAATCGGCCCGAGCAGTTGGGCGCCGGAACCGATAATCACTCCGTTGCCTACCTGCGGGTGTCGCAGCCCCTTATGACTGGAAGTTCCGCCCAGCGTCACGTCATGGTAAATCGTCACATCATTTCCGATCGTTGCCGTTTCGCCGATCACCACCCCGAACCCGTGATCGATGAACAACCGCTTCCCGATCGTTGCGCCTGGGTGAATCTCGATCGCGGTCAGTATGCGCGCAACATAGGAAAGAAGCCGCGCCGGAAACCGCAGATTCCATTGCCACAGGCGGTGCGTCACGCGGTAGAAAAGCACCGCGTGAAAGCCCGGATAGCAGAAAAAAACCTCGA
>CAZXYG010000053.1:11049-11904 GCA_964644885.1 uncultured Rickettsiales bacterium | reverse complement strand
CCTCCCTCCCGCTTGACGCGGGGAGGACGGGAGAGGTTCGCTTTCGCCTATCTTCCGCCTTTGCCAAAGCGTAACCCGCGGCAGAAATGCACCGCTTTATCCAAATGCTAAAATTTTCCTAAAACTTTAACTTTTTGTTAACTAGTTTATGATACAGTCATATTTAGCGATACAAAGGGTGGGAGGTTATTATGGGAAAGGCAAAAGATACAACAGGCGATGCGCGCAATAATGTTTTAAATACCGGTAAAGAAGGAGATGGTTTTGGCGGCGGCGGTGCGGATGTCATGAACGTCGCGCCAAGAAAAGAACTTAAGCCGGGAGATGATCACATCAGATATTTCATGGGAGATACAGAGGGGCTTTATCTATCACACATCAATGCCACTAAACCATCCCCGGGCATGGATGTTTTGAACATCAACGCCTATCGTGAAGATTTTACTCCCGTTTTCCTGGCGTCCTCAGAAGGGAGCCTGGACGGTTTCCTCACTGGTTATGAAGGTTCAGTTGCAGCGGCAAGCAATCTCATAGGTAAGTTTCTTTTCCCCATCAGCGGGGTGAGCATGGCAGGCAATGATCCGGATGCGGGGGTCTTTGCTTTGATGAACAAAAAAACAGGCGAAACGTATGTTATAGCTTCTGACATAGAGGCGATAATTTACAGAAAAGGCATCTCAAAAGAAGATAAAAAAAGAGAAGGGCCTATCCCCGCAGGCGAATTAAGGCAGGAAGCAATCAGACGGAATGTTGACTCGTTCGCTAAAAACTTCATCACTCCGTTGATGGAACGCATGGAGCGAATGAAAAAAGAAAATCCAAGGCCTCAGAACGAGATAAATATTAACGTTGAGG
>CAZXYG010000053.1:8320-11039 GCA_964644885.1 uncultured Rickettsiales bacterium | reverse complement strand
TTTGCCTTGGCGAATCAAGCACCAGGATTCTGGCGCGAAAAAAAATAATGGCGCTTTAGCTTAAGATTCGCTTAAAGCTACTGATCGCATCCCCGGGTCCCTTCGGGTTTTCCCATACGGACGTAATGACCGCCAGGAAATCGGCGCCCGTTTTCACCAGCGGCGCGGCGTTTTCCGACGTGATGCCGCCGATGGCCACGCTGGGAACCGTGGCGGCGGCGCGCCACCATTCGAGGATTTCCGGCTGCGGTACTCCCCATTTCGCAATTTTTTCCCGCGGCTTGGACCGGGTGGGATAGAATGCGCCGAAAGCAACGTAATCCGCGCCCTTCTCCGCCGCCTCCATCGCCAGGTGGCGCGAGGCGTGGCAACTGACGCCGATCGCAGCCCCCTCCCCCATGATGTCCCGCGCCTTTTCAACCGGCCATTCCACCAGATCATCCTGCCCCAGATGCGCGCCGTCGGCGCCCAGTTGCTTCGCCAGGTCGGGCCGATCGTTGACGATAAGAATGCAGCCGTGCGCCCAGCAGACGGGAAGCAACGCCTCCCCCACTTTCAGTATGTCCTTATCCTCCGCCTCCTTCAAGCGTAGTTGAAACACCGGAACGCTCCCGGCGGCAAGCGCTTCCTCCAGCCGGGGCCGGAACTCGGCAAGCGTCAGCTTGGGGGGAGAGATGAGGTAGAGGGAGCAAACGTTATGACACTCATTCATAGCACCCCGGCATCGTTCCCCTATGGTTTGCGGAGAACACTCGAGCCATGCCGGCAAATATTATCACATCTTCCCCTGATACACCTTCACCAGATTATCCAGCAATGCGAGCGCTTCGGCGCGCGGGCGCTGGAAGGTATTGCGGCCGATGATCGAGCCGTTGCCCCCGCCATCGCGGATGGCGCGCGCTTCGTCGAGAAGCTCTTTCTCACCCTTGGCGGTGCCGCCGGAAAACACCACGATCCGTCTGCCTGCAAAGCAGCTCTGCACCACATGCGCGACGCGAGCCTTGGCTGCGGCAACGGGGATTTTTTTCTGCTCGTAGACTTTCTTGGCCTCTTCCTGCTCCAGATGCACCGTGGGCGGCTTGACCTTGATGATATGCGCGCCGAGCAGCGCCGCCATGTGCGCGGCATAGGCGCAGATGTCCATTGCGGTTTCGCCGTTCTTGGAAATCTTCCCGCCACGCGGGTACGACCAGATCACCACCGCAAGGCCGTAGAATTTAGCTTCGTCGGCCATCGCGCGGATTTCTTCCATCATCGCATAGGAATGGTCGGAGCCGGGATAGATGGTGAAGCCGATGGCCGAACAGCCCAGCCTCAACGCCTCGCGCACCGAGCCGGTGATCGCCTGGTCGGGCACGCCGCTGTAAAGCGAATTGGCGCTGTTGACTTTCAGGATCAGCGGGATGGAGCCAGCGAACGTGCCCGCCCCGGCCTCGATCATGCCGAGCGGCGCGGCATAGGCAGAAAGCCCGGCGTCAAGCGCCAACTGAAAATGGTAATGAGGATCATAAGCGGGCGGGTTGGGCGCAAAGCTCCGCGCCGGGCCGTGTTCGAACCCCTGATCCACGGGCAGGATCACCAGCTTGCCCGTGCCGCCCAGCTTGCCCTCCATGAGAATCCGCGCCAGATTGGCCTTGGTGCCGGGATTATCGCTTTCATAATAGCTGAGTATTTCTTTTACTGTGCGCGTAAGCTTCATGGTTTTCTCCTTGGTGGTTTACCTTTTCTCCTCGTGAAATATGCACGTCCGCTCCCTCCGTTCGCTAACATAATCCGGCCTTTTCCGCAAGCGGGAGAGGTGGGGCCGCGCTATCATTCCCACTCTATCGTGCCGGGAGGCTTGCTGGTGATGTCGTAGACAACGCGGTTGATGCCCTTGACGCGGTTGACGATGCGGCCCGCCACGCGGCTTAGAAATGCATGCGGAAAATCAAAGAAATCGGCGGTCATGCCGTCGGTGGAAGTGACGGCGCGCAGGCCGCACACAAACTCATAGGTGCGGCTGTCGCCCATCACTCCCACCGTGCGCACGGGCAGCAGCACCGCGAACGCCTGCCAGATTTTATCGTACAGTCCCGCCTTGCGGATTTCCTCGATATAGATGGCGTCGGCTTTCTGCAGGATGGCGATTTTCTCCGCCGTGATCTCGCCCGGGATGCGGATGGCCAGGCCAGGGCCGGGAAAAGGATGGCGGTTTACCATTTCCGCTTTCAACCCCAGCTCGCGGCCCAGCTCGCGCACCTCGTCCTTGAACAATTCGCGCAACGGCTCCACCAGCTTGAGCTTCATGCGCTGCGGAAGTCCGCCCACGTTATGATGCGATTTGATGGTGACGCTGGCGTCGCCGTGCACGGATATTGATTCGATCACGTCCGGGTAGAGCGTGCCCTGCGCCAGAAATTCCGCACCTTTCACTTTCTTGGCTTCGCCGTTGAATACGTCGATAAAGGTATTGCCGATGATTTTTCGTTTCCGCTCCGGATCGCTGACGCCTTTCAGCTTTTTGAGAAACAACGCGCTGGCATCCACCTGTTTCAGCGGTATGTGGAAATCCTTGAATAACGCTTTGACCTGCTTGGCTTCCTCCCATCTCAGCAGGCCATGATCGACGAAAATGCAGGTCAGCCGGTCGCCGATGGCCTTATGCAGCAGCGCCGCCACCACGGTGGAATCCACCCCGCCGCTAACGCCCGCGATCACGCGCTTATTCCCCACCTGT
>CAZXYG010000053.1:3733-8310 GCA_964644885.1 uncultured Rickettsiales bacterium | reverse complement strand
GCGGATTTTCTCGACGGCGGCTTCGAGAAAATTATGCATCGTCCAATCGCCCCTGCAGCCGCTTATTTTATGGGTGAAGTTTTTAAGAAGCGCGCCGCCGTCCGGCGTATGCGCAACTTCGGGATGGAACTGCACCGCGTAAAGCTTGCGTTTTTCATCGGCAATAGCGGCGAACGGCGCATTATCCGATGTGGCGGTCACTTCAAAACCTTTGGGCAGCAAAATCACCCGGTCGCCGTGGCTCATCCACACGGGATACTTCTTGCCGCGTTTCCAGACGCCTTTGAACAGGTTGTTTTCTTTTGTAATCGTGACAACCGCCCGTCCGAATTCGCGGTGATCGGAGGATTCTACTTTGGCGCCCAGCAGATCGCACATCAGTTGCTCGCCGTAGCAGATGCCCAACACCGGAATGCCAAGATCCAGCACGGAGCGCGGAAGACGCGGCGCCTTGCCCTCGAATACCGAAGCAGGCCCGCCGGAAAGAATGATGCCCTTGGCGCCGAAATCACGGATTTCTTTTTCCGGCATGGTGTAAGGGCGGATCTCGGAATAGACGCCGTTTTCACGCACCCGCCGCGCGATCAGTTGCGTCACCTGTGAGCCGAAATCGAGAATCAGGATTTTATCCATGCTCTCCCAGCGCTATAAACTCGCCTTTCTCGGCATCATAAGCCTTCAAGCTGCCGTCGGCGATGGTGAAATACCAGGCGTGCAGGTGCAGCCTGTTTGCATCCACGGCTTTTTTCACCCAAGGGAAGGTTTTGAGATTGCCGAGCGAAACCAGAAGCGCCTCTTTTTCGCACAGCGCGGCCTGGTGGTCGAGCGAAAGATGGCCGCAGGAATGCTGGGCTTTCTTGCGCGCAGCCGCCACGATATTCATCCATGGCAGGATAAAACTGTAAGCCTTCTGTTCCGGCTCCGGCTGCCCCTCCATCAGTGCGCGGATGCCGCCGCAACCGCTATGCCCCAGGATAATGATATGTTTCACCTTGAGAAAATTAACCGCGAATTCGATCGCCGCGCTGGTGCTGTGATGCGTATCCTTGCCTTCCTTGTAGGGCGGCACCAGGTTGGCCACGTTGTTGACCATGAACAGCTCTCCCAGCCCAGATTGGGTAATGATCGAGGCGTTGACGCGCGAATCGCTGCAGCCGATCACCATGATCTGCGGCTGCTGCATATAAGCCGCCTGCTCGCGGTAGGCATCGTATTGCTTGTGCAGGTATTGCCCGCGGAATTCGGCGTAGCCTTTAAGGAGGCGGTTATAGGCGTCCATAATCAGCCTCTTCCACGGTAAGGCGGCACGCCCTGTTCGGGAATCCATAAACCAGCAGGCTTTTTGCCGGTTTCGTAGAATACGTCGATGGGGATGCCGCCACGCGGATACCAATAACCGCCGATGCGCAGCCATTTCGGTTTTATTTCCTTTGCGATGCGTTTTGCGATGCCCACGGTGCAATCCTCGTGGAACGCGGCGTGATTGCGGAACGAACCCATGAACAGTTTCAGCGATTTGCTCTCCACAATCCATTTGCCGGGGACGTAATCCATCACCAGATGCGCGAAATCCGGCTGCCCCGTCACTGGGCACAACGAGGTGAATTCCGGGCAGGTGAAGCGTATCAGATACGCCACATCGGAATGCGGATTTTTGACCTTTTCCAGCTTTGCGTTTTCAGGGCTTTCCGGCAAATCGGTCTTTTGGCCGAGAAGTGAGAGTGATGGCGTTGGTGAGGGTGAGCCGACGATAAGCTCGATGGGTATATTGTGCTTCTCGGCTATTTTTCTGGCATCTTCTATAGAGAGCTTTCTGCCAAGTCTGAAGATATTTGAAACAACGGCTTGGTCTCTGCCAAGCGTTGAGGCAATCTGCCTTTGTGTAAGGCCGCGTTTTTTCAAATAACTTTTTAATTCTTTGTAGTACATAAAAATCCTATCCCACTCTCGGTATCATAGCCCGAGTTTCGCGTAGCGAAACTATAGGGCCATCCATCTTTCTTGCACCTCAAAAATGGATCGCCCTATAATTTTCTCGCTACGCTCAAAAATTCGGGCGATGTGACGCCTGTTTTTTATTTCTACGGCGTCATGGTTGCTCTTTTCCTCTTCCGAAAGGAGAAGTAAGGCACTATATACGCCGCGAATTGTTTTGCCATAGTGCAGTAGCTAATTTTCATCAGATACAGCCCCTTTTGCCGCCCCCCGCCCAGCGCAATTCGCCCTTTATTCAAAAAATAGAAACTTATAATAAGCTGATATAATTGATAAATTTTATTACATTAAAGTCATTGCTATAATTTTAGAAATATAGTACATACCTCGTGTTTAAATAATATGGGGGTAACAAAATGCGGTATGGGCTATGTATGGCGCTTCTTTTTATTCTTGCCGGGTGCGATAAAGCGCCCCTCTATACCAGCCAGGATCTCGCCTCCAACTATGTTTCGCTTTATGAACGCTACGTTGTCCGGCCCTGCGCCGGCAACGCGGTCTGCATAGCGCTGCGCGCAAAAGATTATAATCACATTGTGAGCAACGACGATACTCTTCTGTAATAGGCGCGCGCGATTCTACGCGCCTAATACATAACTTTTACCAAATAAAGCCCCTGCGGCGGTGCGGTTTCCCCTGCAGCGGAGCGATTTCTTGTTTCCAATGCATGCCGCATATCTCCGGCATTCCATTTGCCGTTGCCCGCCAGACGTAGCGTACCCACGATATTGCGCACCATATGATGCAGAAACGAAGGCGCGCGCAGCGAAAACCGGATTTCATCGCCCCGCCGCATGATTTCTATGCTTTCCAGCGTTTTGACCGGAGATTTAGCCTGACATTCGGTAGCGCGGAAGCTGGTGAAATCATGCTTTCCGATGAGGACTTTTGCCGCCTCTTGCATCGCTTCGGCATCCAGCGGCTCAACGACATGCCATGCGCGATTGCAGTCCAGCGCCAGCGGCGCTCGCCTATTAATTATTTTATATATATATTCACGCTTACTTGCTGAAAAACGAGCATGAAAATCGTCTGAAGATTTTTCTGCTTGCAGCACGCTGATGGCATGTGGCCTAAGATGGGCGTTTAGCGCCTGCATGACTGTGTATGCTTCTTCGTCTTTTGTCAAATCCACATGCGCCACCTGGCCCAACGCATGCACGCCCGCGTCGGTGCGACCTGCGGCATAGACGATCGCTTCCTGCCGGCAAAATGCGTAAATAGCCTGCTCCAGGCATTGCTGGATGCTGAACTGGCCTTCCTGCCTCTGCCAACCGCAAAAACCGGTACCGTCATATTCAAGCGTGAGTTTGTAGCGCGGCATTATTCAAGCACGGTTCCAACCGGAATTTCATAGCCTCTCAGGAACGCCTCCATCGCCATTTCCTTTTTTCCTTCACGCTGCAAATACAAAGGATAAATTATTCCTGTCAGGCATGATATTGACAATCTCTCATCTAATACTTCGCCTGTGGTGTGGCCACTTTCCTTTAACGAATAGCCCACCTGCGTAATCCGAATGCGCGTATTGTTATGAACAAAATATGCTCCCGGCCAAGGGGTAAAGGCACGGATATGGCAATGCACGCGCTCGGCGGGCTGATTCCAGTCGATGCGCTCTTCATCTTTGCGGAGTTTCACGGCGTAGGTAGCTTTGCCTTCTTCCTGCGGCACAGGGCGCAACGCGCCTATGCTATCCAATGTTCGCAGCAGAAGCCTGGCACCTTTTTCCGCCAGAAGATCATGCAGTTCCCCGGCGTTTATCTTCTCCGGCAACGCTATCTTTTCCATGCGCAGAATATCTCCCGCGTCGAGCCGTTCGTTCATCTGCATGATGGCGACGCCGGTTTCGGCATCGCCCGCCAGAATGCAGCGCTGGATGGGCGACGCCCCGCGCCAGCGCGGCAGCAGCGAGGGATGGATGTTGATGCAGCCATGCGGGCAGGCTTCGAGAATCGGCTTGGGCAGCAGCAGGCCGTAAGCCGCGACTACCACGACATCGGCTTTGTAAGAACGAAATGTTTCTTGTGCTTCCGCTGTTTTAAGTGTCGCGGAAGCTTGAACGGGTATGCCATGTTTTTCCGCCAGCAGATGCACGGGCGATTTCTTCAGTGCCATGCCGCGCCCGGCGGGCTTGGGCGGTTGGGTATAGACCGCGATCACCTGATGCGGCGAAGCGATCAGCGCCTCCATCGCAGGCAGTGCGAAAGCGGGCGTTCCCATGAAAATGATGCGCACGGCCTTAACCGCCGCCTTGCTTTTTCAGCTTGCGCTCGATCATGTCGCGCTTGGTGCGCGAGAGGTAATCCACGAACACGACGCCATCCAGGTGATCCATCTCGTGCTGCACGCAGGTGGCAAGCACGCCGTCGGCTTCCAAAATCCGCTCCTTGCCATGGTAATCGAGATATTTCACTTTCACGCGCTTGGGGCGGGTAACGTCCGCGTATTGACCGGGGAAGGAGAGACAGCCTTCCTGGAAACAATTCTGTTCCTCCGACTGTTCGATGATTTCCGGGTTGACGAGATACAGCGGCATGTTCACGCCTTCGATTTTGCCGTAGCGGGCGGCGCCGTAACCG
>CAZXYG010000053.1:2458-3723 GCA_964644885.1 uncultured Rickettsiales bacterium | reverse complement strand
CGTACATGGTGTCCAACATATCGTTCATTAATTGGCGGATATCGTCCGTGACTTCCGCCACAGGTTCGGATTTCATCTTCAGCCTGGGATCGGGGTATATAACAAGCGGCAAGGCGGGCATAGTGTCTAAAATCCCTGTTTTCCGCCCATTCTAGCCAATGACCTTGAGACGCGCAACGGTTTCCTGCCGACCGAGTATTTCCATAACCTCGAAAATGCCGGGCGAGACGTTCGAGCCGGTAAGCGCCGCCCGCAACGGCTGAGCCACTTTTCCTAATTTCAAGCCATGCACCCTGGCGTGCGCGTCCACGGCGGCCTGAAGCGTGGCAGCGTCCCAGTTTTCCACACTTTCCAGGATGGACACAACTCTCAAGGCAATTTCTTTTCCGCCGCCATCCAGCAGTTTTCTTGCTTCATCATTGAACGGCAGGGGAATTTTCCGGACGTAAAACGCCGCGCTTTCAGCCAGTTCCTTAATCGTCTTGGCCCGTTCTTTCAAGCCGTTCATACCCTGGAGAAGCCGGGCTTTGCCCGCGGCATCGGGTTTCAGCGCCGGCTCAATCAGCGTGAACAGACTTTCGTTATCGCGCTGACGCATATAATAGCCGTTGATGTTATCCAGCTTGGCCAGATCGAAGCGCGCAGGGGATTTGCCTACGTTCTCCAGCCCGAACCACTCGATCGCACGCTCGGTGGCAATCATTTCATCGTCGCCGTGGCTCCAGCCGAGGCGGAGCAAGTAATTGCGCATCGCTTCCGGCAGGTAGCCCATGTCGCGGTAGGCTTCAACCCCCAGCGCGCCGTGGCGCTTGGAGAGCTTGGAACCGTCCGGTCCGTGTATCAGCGGTATGTGCGCGAACCGAGGAATCTCCCAGCCCATAGCCTGGTAAATCAGCGCCTGCCGCGAGGCATTGGTAAGGTGATCCGCGCCGCGGATGATGTGCGTGACACCCATGTCGCGATCATCGACCACCACCGCAAGCATATAGGTAGGCGTGCCGTCCGAGCGCAGCAGGATCATGTCATCGAGATCGGCGTTGGGCACCCGAATCGCGCCAAGGATGCTATCCTCGATAACGGTATCGCCTTGGAGCGGTGATTTCAGGCGCACCGTTGGTTTCATATCTTTCGGCGCTTCAGCGGGATCGCGGTCACGCCAGCGCCCGTCATAGCGGAACGGCGTATTTTCCTTCTGCGCTTTTTCGCGCATTTCGGCCAGTTCTTGCGGCGAGCAATAGCAATGATAGGCTTCGCCTTTCTTCACC
>CAZXYG010000053.1:0-2448 GCA_964644885.1 uncultured Rickettsiales bacterium | reverse complement strand
CCAGCGCTTCCGCCACTTCGCGGTGGCGCGCTTCGGCGCGGCTCTGAAAAAACGGCTCGCCGTCCCAGTCGAGGCCCAGCCATGAAAGGCCGTTCAGAATGGCGTCTATGGCTTCTTGCGTGGAGCGCTTGCGGTCGGTGTCCTCGACGCGCAGCAGGAATTTTCCGCCGTGATGCCTGGAAAACAGCCAGTTAAACAGCGCCGTGCGCGCGCCGCCAATATGCAGGTAGCCGGTAGGCGAGGGAGCGAAGCGGGTGATGACGGTCATAGAGAAACGGTTTAGGGAATTTTAGCTGATTTGGCAACGATTCGTTACCCATGGTGCTTATGGAAGCATTACGCCCCCTGCGAGAGTAACGTTATACGATTTATTAAAAAAAACGATCTGATCCTTCTTTCCCTCACTTGTGTAGCCTTCTCTGAAGCTTTTTCTAGTTTTATCTCCCATGGCAATAATCATACAGGATGGTGGTTAATAAATCATTAATAATTTTCCATGAAATCTCCCTCTTACGGAAACAATAAATGTGATTATACTGGGGGTTGCATAACCCACTTTAAAGGAGGTTGGATGCGGGAGATCGTTTCTTCGGGAATCGTGCATGATGTCCTTTTCGACAAGGACGTGGAAGGAAACGAGGCCGCAAGAGGCGAGCAGGCGCTGTGGCGCGCCGTGATCACGCAAGCGTTGATGGACGCCGGGAATGATTCCGCCAAGCCCGAAATGCGCTACGAAAAAGCGCAGGCGATTGCTTGGCTTGGAAGCAACCACCAGGATTTTCATACGGTCTGCGCGCTGGCAGAGCTGGAGCCTTCCTACGTGCGGCGAAAAGCGCGTGAGGCCCTGCGGCGCGGCTGCAACTGGCGCGCGGAAATGCATCGCAAGGATCGCGGCAAGATTTCCGGCCCTAAGCTGGAAACAAAAGCCGCCACATGCGGGCAGGTCATTCCTTTTCGCGCGCATTCCTAAAAAGCCATGCGCTTCTCCAACCGCCGCGGGCGGCCCAAGGCGGCGCGCCCGATGATCGACAGGGGCACCGAGGAATTGCAACATAGGCGAACGCTGGGCTTAACGCAGGAACCGCTCGATTTATGCCTTAAGCACGAACTCATCACGCCGGATCAGCACGCGGCGGGGATGCATCTGCGCTGGCTGTTCACGGTGTGTTTCGGAGTGCCGCAGGCTAAATCTCTTACCCTGGCCGAGAGCAGGCCTTCGCCGCGCGAAACCACCGAGGAATGGCTCAAGAAACGCGAGCGGGATTATACCCATGCGGTGGCGGTGCTTGCCGCGCGCGGGTTGAAAAAGGCGGTGCTTAATTGCTGCGTCTACGGCAAGCAGCAGGAATTCGTGACCGTCGTGCCGGGAAAACAGCGGCCACGGCTGAAAGTCCTCAAGAATCACCCTGCGCTGCATGCATTGCGGGAGGGGCTCGCACTACTGGAACGCTGTTTTAACTGATAAGACGGACTGTTGCATCGCCTTTGGAACCGATCGCCAGCATACCGCTAGCAGGATCAAAAGCCAGCATCGTTACATAGCAATCGCCGATAATCGTTAATTGCTTTGTGCTTTTTCCGTGCCCCCTACATAGGCCTGCTAATCGGCAAAGTAGGCAGGACCGCAGCAGGTGCGAAAAAGTCAAGGAAAAGATATAATTCCGCTACGCCCCTTCTCAGCTTGCACCCTCAGAAGATGATCAGTCCTAACCTCCTCATCTCTGACAGAACTATTGATTCCCATCTGCTGTTCAAAGGCCGCTATCATAGCTTGCGCGGCAACGGAACCGTCGTGCTCTCTTAAGCTCACTCCATTGTAATTTCCGTCACAAACACAGGCTATAATGGGCTTTCCTGAACCAAGCCTAATCTCGGGTAAAAGAATTGCGGAAAGATTATCCCTGCTTCTAAAATTTCCCAATGTCTTATCGCTAATGTTCGCCAGAATGGTATAGGCATTATTCCCACCGCCGCCAAGAACCGCAGCCTCCGCAATGGCTCGTAGCGTCTTTTCTTTTTTTTGATCCGCATCCACGATGCCATCCGACGCTACAAGAAGCGAAAGCTGATATTTTTCCGAGAGATTCTTAAACCTATCAAGCCACCTGGGAAAAATTCGTCCAGGCTGTCCGGCACGGATAATTTCGTCCGCGATGTTCCTTACATCGAGCAGTTCAAACACAGGCAGCACTTTATGGTAATCATCTATAAAAGCCCCGACACTTTCTTTGTGCCAGGAACTCCCTTGCGCCCACATGATGGGCACACCTTCGTAACCAATAGCGTTCAGAAAAAAAATATCATTCGAACGATGCCTCACGTGAGGCGACGAAATTCTCTTTATGTGCAGATCATCTTCCTTCTGCTTATGTCGCATGACAAGATAAACAGGCGCATCGCCTTTGGAACCGATCGCCAGCATACCGCTAGCAGGATCAAAAGCCAGCA
>CAZXYG010000052.1:11873-12336 GCA_964644885.1 uncultured Rickettsiales bacterium | reverse complement strand
GCGCGGCGGCTTGAAAGTGGCTGCGGTGAAAGCGCCGGGATTCGGCGACCGCCGCAAATCCATGCTGGAGGATATCGCCACCCTCACGGGCGGCCAGCTCATCAGCGAGGATCTCGGCATGAAGCTTGAGAACATCACGCTGAAGCAGCTCGGCAAAGCCAAGAAAGTCACGATCGACAAGGAAAACACCACGATCATCGACGGCGCTGGGGACAAAAAGGCCATCGAGGGCCGCTGCAACCAGATCCGTGCGCAGATCGAGGAAACGACCTCCGACTACGACAAGGAAAAGCTGCAGGAACGCCTGGCCAAGCTGGCCGGGGGCGTGGCAGTTATCCGCGTCGGCGGGGCTACGGAAGTGGAAGTCAAGGAACGCCGCGATCGCGTCGAGGACGCGCTCAACGCCACCCGCGCGGCGGTCGAGGAGGGCATCGTGGCCGGCGGCGGCGCGACGCTGTTCTAC
>CAZXYG010000052.1:2975-11863 GCA_964644885.1 uncultured Rickettsiales bacterium | reverse complement strand
ACGCCGGGCGCAAGCTGGATAACCTCAAGGCCATCAACGAAGATCAGCAGGCGGGCATCAATATCGTCAAGCGCGCGCTACAGGCGCCGCTGCGTCAGATCGCCGAGAATTCCGGCGTGGATGGCGCGGTGGTCGCGGGCAAACTCGCCGAAAGCAAGGACACCGGCTTCATCTTCGACGCGCAGGAGATGGTCTATGTCGATGCGTTCAAGGCGGGCATCGTCGATCCGGCCAAGGTGGTGCGCTGCGCACTGCAGGACGCCGCTTCGATTGCGGGCCTTCTGATTACCACCGAGGCGCTGGTCGCCGACAAGCCGGAGGATAAGGAAAGCGCCGGCGGCAGTGGCGGCATGAACCAGGCTGCGGCCATGGGCGGCGGCATGGATTTCTAGTCCTGCCTCTTGTTGCCTGAACAGAGAGGGCCGCGGATATCGCTTCGCGGCCCTTTTCTTTTGACAAGAAAGCGTTATGATATGATTGATTAGCTCATATAATCAATGTATTGGAATCGATCATATGCTGAATGTGGCTGTCTTCGGCAACGGTGCGTTAGGGCTGCATATCGCCAGACTTCTCTCTCAAAAACATAAGGTCCGGGTTTTTGGCAGCAGAGCCACCGCCGGGCAATTCAATGAAACCGCCGTGCACAGCGACAACATGAAGGCAATAAAAGCTGCTGGAGGAATCACGTTTACGCACGCCTATGAGGAACCGGCGCGCGAAGAGGTAGTGCAATTGTCGGATCAATTGTGGCTTGGGGTCATTCAGAACGCGATAAACAAAGGCCAGAAATTTAACCTGGCTATCGTAACCGTCAAGACGAACCAGATGAATGCCAAGCTGGGCGAGGATATTCGAGCAGTGCTTGAAACGGGCGCGCCTGTTCTTGTCGTTGCCAACGGCATTCCTTCGTGGTTCCTCGGCAACGAAAAACAGCTCGATTGCCTGGCGGATTACCAGGCATTTATTCAGGCGATAGGCATGGAGAACATCATTCACGGCGTGCCGTTCTTTCTGAACGAACGCACGGATGCAGCGCACGTCCGGATAGGAAAAGCAGATAGCCACATCAACATCGGTTCACCGGTCGGGAACAACGACATGGCAACAGAAGTGGTTGCGATTCTGAAAGCGGCCGGACTGGAGGCCGCAGTGCCCAGCAAAATCCACGCCGCAATACTAACGAAGCTGATAACGAATATCGGTCCCGGCCCGCTATCCGCGGTCTTCGATGCTTCGCTCAAGGATTTGATGGCCGACCCAACGCACCACGAGATTATCGAGGCAGCGGCCCGTGAGCTTGGGCTGGTGGCCGAGAAGGCAGGTTATACATTTCCACTCGGAACAATTGAGAGACATTTGAACTTTATTTCCAATATAACGCACAAGCCCTCCCTCGCCGGCGATATCAACCGGGCGGCCCAGAAGCCGAAGGCAGTGAATTTTTCGGCAACAACAAGCAATCCTCCGCTCACGGAACGCGCTTCGATCATCAGCGCCGTCATAGCGATGGCGGAACATTTCGGAATCGGCGGGAACGTGCCGACACTGAAGAAATTGAATGACCTCACAGCGCGTTTGGAAGAACAAATGTATCACGACCCAAACGGTCTTGCGACTTTTCGTGACAATGTGAGGAAGGCAGTTACAAGCGCGGATACTTTCACGCAAACGGATTGGAGTACGTTTCCGTTAGCAAGCGGCGTGCGCGCTGTCACAAACAGTCAATTCACCGTTCATCGGTAAAGCCCCGCCGCTCCTAACGGCTAGAACATATCCTTCAGATTCTTGAGCTGTTTCTTTACGTCCTCGGAGGATCCTTGTGCGCCTCCCTGCAAGCTCTCTACGGCGCTCTCGGCTTGCCCGGTTAAACCCTTCAGCGTCCCTTGCGCATCCTTTGTTAGCCCGTTCACAGCATTTTTGAGCGCATCCGCGTTAACCAGCGCGGCTGTTTGGACGACAACGCCCATTACGACGTTGATACTCTGGGCCAGCGTGGCGCCACCGCTATCCTTGCCGATATCGGTAAGATGCAGATCGGGAAACGCTACGACTTGAGACATGCTCTGGCCGGCAAGCCCGGCGGCGATATTCATTTTTCCGCCGCGGACGTAAAGATGTTCGATAATCACCTTCTTGCCGCCTTTAGCGGTATCGTCATCCTGCGTGGCGCTTTCCTTGTTTCCACCCAACGAAGCAAAGGCATCGCCCAGCGCGCCAAGATTCGTGCCGTTCATGTTGGCTTCGTAGGTGATTTCAGGCGCGTCGATGGCGATTTCCTTGATTACAATAGTCTCCGCAAGCAACGAGCCGGGATCTACCGTCACCGATATTTTATCTAGGCTTACGGCATTTCCTGGGGAGAAGCCTTTCGGATTGCCGATGGAAAACCCCTTAACTAAAGCGCCATCAATGCCACGAAGGGAAATACCCGCCACACGCATTTCCACTTGCGCGAGATGGCCGACCGTTTCCACACCACGCTTGATAAGCGTATCAAAATAATACGAAGCGCCGACCACACCAACGGTTAAAACGGCCACGAGCATCAACAGCATTTTTTTCATAGGCTTTTCCTTTCCAAGGTGGATGACGGGTCACCATAGCTAAAAATGCAGACATAAAAAAGGGTTTTCTGGCTGCAGCCAGAAAACCCTCGAAAGAAAAAACTCTATATAACGCCTCAGCCTACCGGCCTCTCGCTGTGAAAATCCCTGAACACGCAATTGCCATTCTGCGTAAACACCACATCTTGCAGCGGATCATTATACGTTTTTCCGACCGTGAGCTTGCCGTATTCCAAGTAGTAGCGACAGACATTATCTTGATACGTCACATTTTCCGGGCGCTTATCACCCGCATAACATGTAATCTGAGTCCATTTGCATGCGTCGATGCCGCTGGTGTATATACGAGTGTAGTATTCATCCCTGCCGATAAAATCTTTGTTGGACGAGCAGGCGGTGGCTAGAAAAAGAGCCATAAGGAGAAGGGTAATGGTTTTTTTATTTCTCATAATTCTATAAATTTAGAAATTTAGAACTTATTGCGCATTATAATTATGTTCTTCCCGTTGTAAAGCATTTTTTAGGAAAAATACAACCTACTGATTAATAGTTTTTTCTAGCCTTTTCGGTATGCTTTTTATGTGCTTTAACGGCGCGTTCCACATAAGGCATCGCCTGCTTTACCATAATCGCCACACCTTCCCGGTTCGGATGCATGCCATCCGGCTGATTAAAGGTGCGCTTTGCGGCCACTCCTTCCAGAAAGAAGGGCTGGTAAATAAGGTTGTGGGTTTCGGCCAAGGCAGGATAAATGGCATTGAATTTCCCGGCGAATCGGGGTCCCATATTGAGGGCGGCTTTCATGCCGGAAAGCACGACAATGCTATCATCCTTCTTAAGGCTGCGAATGATGGCATCGAGATTCTCCCGAGTGATTTCCGGATCGATGCCGCGCAGCATATCGTTGGCTCCGAGCGCCAGAACGACGATGTCCGGACGTAAGGCAAGTGCTTGCTTCACGCGCCCTTTGCCGCCGGCAGTAGTATCGCCCGAAACCCCGGCATTGATGACGTCAACGGCATACCCTTTCTGCCGCAGAGCAGTGTGCAGCATGGCCGGAAATGCTTCTTCGGGCGGCAGGCCATAGCCCGCTACCAAGCTATCGCCAAAAACCACGATTTTTATTGCATCGCCGGCATAGGCCGGAGATAGTAGCAACCACACGAAAATAAGCCCCATGTACCGCAGCATGACCGCACCTCCAGCCGTTGAACTGATGAATATCCACTTAAGCTTACCGAGCCAATCCGGGCCGGTCAACATCTTGCGCGGCGTTACTTTTACGGTGAAGCCGGGGGAAACCGTAAGCATCGTCGGACGCTCAGGCTCGGGTAAAACGTCGCTGCTTATGATCATCGGCGGATTGGAGCGGGCCACGCAAGGTCGGGTATGCGTAGCAGGCGAAGATATCACACAGCTTTCGGAGGATAGCCTTGCGCGATTTCGCCGCCAGCATGTCGGCATCGTATTCCAGTCGTTTCACCTTATTCCAACCATGACCGCGCGCGAGAATGTTGCCGTTCCTCTAGAACTCACGCAACGGAAAAATGCCTTCGCGCTGGCAGAAGAGGCGCTGCGGAAAGTAGGGCTGGGACATCGCCTTGCGCATTTTCCGGCGCAGCTTTCTGGCGGCGAGCAGCAGCGCGTGGCTATCGCCCGCGCCTTTGCGGCAGAGCCTTCCCTACTACTAGCCGATGAGCCTACCGGCAATCTCGACGACACAACCGGCGCGGCAATCATCGACCTGCTGTTCGATCTGCGGAAACAGCACGGCACCACCTTGCTGCTTGTGACGCATGATGCGCGTCTCGCCCGCCGCTGCCGCCGCGCTATCCGTATGGAAGATGGCTCCATTTCCGCATGACACATGTCGTATCCTATAGTCTGGCACTCCGGCTGGCGTGGCGCGAACTGCGGACAGGCGTTACCGGCTTCCGGGTTTTTCTGCTGTGCATATGCCTGGGCGTCACGGCGGTAGCAACCGTAGGATCGCTATCCGCCGCCGTTAAGGCGGGTCTGGCGCGCGACGCCAAACAACTTCTCGGCGGCGACGTAGAGATTACCCTGGCGCAGGAATCCATTACCCAGGAACAACGTAAAACGCTGGAAGAATACGGCCACGTGTCAGAGCATATCGAACTGCGCGCCATGGCGGTTCGCCCGAACGACGCCGCACTTACGGAAGTAAAAGCCGTAGACGGCCTCTATCCTTTGTTTGGAACGGTCGAATTGACGCCGCCGATGCCGCTTGCAACCGCGCTTTCTGATAACGGCGTCGTAGTAGAGCAAGGCTTGCTCGACCGCCTGAGCGCGCGTGTCGGCGATACGATGCAGATCGGCACCGCGACGTATGTCATTCGCGCAGTCCTGATGCATGAACCGGACCGGACGATAAGCGCCTTCAGCTTCGGGCCGCACGTTCTCATGACCGCGGCGAATCTTGAAAAAAGCGGGGTGCTCCAACCCGGCGGCCTGGTGCGGTATAATTACCGGATCGCTCTATCGCCGGGTGAACGCGCTGAAGCCGTGCAAGACACGCTACAAAAACGCTTCGCCGCAGCCGGGTGGCGGGTACGAAGTTTCGCTCAAGCCACGGATTCCGTCGAACGCTTTCTTGCCAATCTTTCGCTGTTTCTTACACTGACTGCTCTGACGACGCTGCTGTGCGGCGGTATCGGGGTAAGCAATGCCGTCCGCGCTTATCTTGCTAAAAAATCCTCCGTCATTGCAACCCTGAAAACACTAGGCGCCAGCCAGAATACCGTGTTCGCCATCTATTTCATACAGGTAACGGCCATGGCAGGTTTTGGAATCGCTGCCGGCATCGCTTTGGGCACGGCAGTGCCGATCCTCGGCATCCGGTTACTTGAAGGCGTTCTCCCGGTTGCCGCGGAAATCGGCGTGTATCCCGTGCCGCTGCTGTTCGCAGCTCTTTTCGGGTTGCTCGTGACCTGTGCGTTCGCGCTGTTACACTTGGGCACCGCCATGCGCATTCCTCCGGCCATGCTATTCCGCAGCCACAGAGGGGTAGCGGAAATGAAGCCGCATGCCTGGATATATGTTTGCGCTGGCGCAACCTCCATCATTCTTGGCGCGGCGATCATCGCCACATCAGAAAATCCGGCGCTTACCACCTATTTTGTATGTGGAACATCCGCGACATTCTTGCTGTTTTACGGCTGCGCCTGCGGCATCCGCGATGTGGCGAAACGCATCAGGCCACGACAACCACATCTTCGGCAGGCCATTGCCAACCTCTATCGACCTGCCGCCGCCACGACAACTTCTCTTCTCTCGATGGGCGTAGGCCTCTCCGTGCTTGTCACCGTAACGCTTACCGAACGCGCTCTTTACACCCAGCTCATCGCCACCGCACCGAAAGAAGCGCCGACGTTCTTTTTTCTTGATATTCAACCCGACCAGCTCATGCCATTGATACAACTACTTGAAAGCAGCAGCCATGCAGGCCGCATTCAGTCTACGCCCATGCTGCGCGGGACCATTACAAAAATCAAGGGCGTATCTGTAACGGAGGCAATCATTGCGCCGCACGCGCAATGGGCGGTACGGCGTGAACGCGGCCTTACCTTCGCCGCAACACCCCCGAAGAACGCGCATATCAAGGCAGGTACATGGTGGCCGCCGGATTATCGAGGCCCGCCTCTTATTTCTTTTGACGCCAACCTTGCCGAAGGCATGGGGCTTTCTCTCGGCGACAGCATTACGTTTACCATTGCGGGGCAAGAAGTTGAGGCAAAAATCCACAATCTGCGCGACATTGATTACGGCACCTTGCAGATCAACTTCGCCACCATTTTCTCACCAAGCGCAATGGAACGGTTTCCGCATACATATCTCGCCACGGCATACGCCGACACGCAGGAAGCCGAAATTTCCATTATCCGGGAATTAGCCAAGGCCATGCCGAACATTTCCGCCATTCGCATTAAAGAAACGCTGCAAAGCGCAGGGGCAGTGTTCGAACATATCGCGCGTGCCGGAAGGATTGCGGCAGGAGTGACGCTACTCGCCGCACTCTTGGTATTAATGGGCGCCATGACGATAACGGAGAAAATGCGCGCGTATGACACGGTGATACTCAAAGTGCTCGGCGCGCAGCGCAAGGATATCATTATGGTATTTCTGATCGAATGTTTTCTGCTGGCCGCAATCGCCGCATGCCTGGGCATGGCTATCGGCATAGCGGGATCCTATGCCGTGCTTTCTCTCTTTTCCTTCGTGCGATTCGTTTTCGCGCCGGAAGTCGTGATCATGACAGGGATCGTGAGCGTGATATGCATGCTGGGTGCTGCTCTTTTTACAGCCCTGCGCGTCCATCAAGCGCCGGCCATGCCCATTCTTAGGAACGAATAGAAAAATGCGCACAACGCCGATATTTTGGAGTTTTCTGCTGCTGCATGGCATCGCATGGACGATAATACCCACGCTGTTCCAGCCCAACGCCTCGCTCGATATCATCGAATGTGCCACCTGGGGACGCGAGAGCCAATGGGGCTACGAAAAACACCCGCCGCTCGCTTCCTGGCTCGCGGAGATTTTTATCGTGTTATTCGGCAGAGGAAATCTCTGGCCGTTTCTTTTATTGAGTCAACTTTCCATCCTGGCAGGATTTTTCTGCGTCTGGCGCCTCGCGCGGTATTCCCTTACGCCGGAAAAAGCGCTCCTTTCCGTACTGCTGCTGGAAGGAGTCTATTACTACAACTACACCAGTCCGGAATGGAACCCCAACGTGCTTCTCCTAGCGCTTTGGCCGCTTTGCATCCTACTGCTACGGCGCAGCATTCACTCCGATCGCTGGCACAACTGGCTATTGCTTGGAGCCGCATGTGGATTCGCTGTATTGGCTAAATATTATTCCGTTTTCCTGCTGGCAAGCATGCTGCTTTACCTTATGGTTCATAAAGAGACGCGGCAACGCTTATATACAGCGGGACCATGGATTGCACTGGCTATGTTTTTCACCGTAATCGCACCGCATCTCTACTGGGGATGGATAAATGGTTTCTCAACCCTCTCCTACGGCATAAACCGCAGCGCTGGCGGAGGAGGATTTTCAGCGCATGCGTGGCATCCTTTGCGTTTCCTTCTGGCACAGGGCATGGCAATCGCGCCGGTGATAGCACTGGTTATAATGCTATCGGGAAAAGCAGGGCCTAAATTAACCGATAAGTTAAATAATTTTGAAACGCGGTTTATCCTGACATTCACTCTATTGCCGTTGCTGCTGACGGTGCTTGTCTCCATCCTTTTTGGTTTACGGCTGAAATCCATGTGGGGCACGCCTCTGTGGCCGCTTGCAGGCATCGCGCTGCTGCTGCTGTGGCAACCGGAGAAGCTCCATATGCGCCGCTTCGCGATACTATGGAGCTTTTTATTCCTGCTTGCGCCCACCGTTTACGCCGTGCAACTCCACACCGAGCCGCATTTTACGGGCCACACGGGGCGCACCCATTTTCCAGGAGAGGAAGTCGCGCATTTTCTCGCGCGGGAATGGCAGGAACGTTACCGCACGCAACTCCCCGCCGTAGGAGGATCGCTGTGGCTGGCAGGAAACGTGGCATTCTACGCGCCACAGCGACCGCCGGTTTATGTCGACTTGGAGCACCGCAAGAGCCTATGGATGGATGATGTAAAATTTTCTGCGAGCGGCGGGATTATCGTCTGGGATGGAGCGTATTTTCAGTTGCCGCCATTTTATGAATTATTCCAGCGTTTCCCTGCCATAAAAATACAGAAGAACCGCGATTTTTCTTGGCAAACGAACGTGGGCATGCCGCCCTTCACTCTGGGTTGGGCAATTGTACCGCCGCACCGTTGACTTTAGCCGGCGGGAAGCTGACAATATATCCATGCAGGCCGATGAATCGCTCCGCAAGACGATAGAGAGCTGGAAACGCTGGCTAAAAGATGAAAAGCGCTATTCGCTCCATACCCTATTGAATTACGCACGCGATCTTGCCGCGTTTTTAGGGTTTCTAACCGAGCATCTCGGCGCAACGCTGACATTGCATGCGTTGGAATCGCTTAGCCTCAGGGATTTGCGCGCATGGTTGGCGTACCGTAACGGCAGACATTACTCAGCGGCGTCCACCGCGCGATCGCTGGCGGTCATTCGAAATTTCTTTCGCTATCTTGACCGCTTTCACGCGATTTCTAACGCCGCGCTGTTTACCCTGCGCACACCAAAACAAGCAAAGCCGCTGCCCAAGGCGCTCACTGCCGAAGAAACCGAACGCGCCGTAATCGGCCTAAAAACAAAGGAGGATTGGCAATCAAAGCGCGATCTTGCTCTTTTAACTT
>CAZXYG010000052.1:0-2965 GCA_964644885.1 uncultured Rickettsiales bacterium | reverse complement strand
TTTAACTTTGATCTATGGCATGGGGTTACGCATTGCCGAGGCGTTGAGCCTCACCTGCGATGTGCTGCCGCTTGGGCAAGCGCTCACCATACGCGGCAAAGGCAAACGCGAACGCCAGGTGCCAGTGCTGCCCGTGATCCGGGAGACAGTTTCGGCATATTGCACCGCCTGTCCATACCCAACCGCGCCGAGTGAACCGCTCTTTAGATCCACGCGCGGCAAAGCGCTCTCGCCACGCCTGTTCCAGAAACGCCTGCAAAATCTCCGCCGCGCGCTAGGATTACCGGAACGCATGACACCGCATGCTTTCCGCCACAGTTTTGCCACGCATTTGTTGGGGGCAGGCGGGGATTTGCGCGCCATACAGGAATTATTGGGTCACGCCAGCCTTTCTACGACGCAGCGCTACACGGCGGTGGATAGCGAGCGATTGCTGGACGCTTACAGAAAAGCGCATCCTAGGAAGTAAAAACTTCCGCAATCTGCCGCTGTATCTTCTCTGCCGCCGCGCTGGGATCCGGCGCTTTGAGGATAGGGCGTCCCACCACGATATAATCCGCCCCGTTGCGGAAAGCGGTTGCCACGTCCACGGTGCGTTTTTGATCGTCGCTGACGGTATTATCAACCGGGCGGATGCCGGGGGTAATCACCACCAGTTTGTGGTCTATATTTTCGCGCAGCTTCGCCACCTCCAGCCCGGAGGAAATCACGCCCTCGCAGCCGATTTCCAGCGCACGCCGCGCGCGGGAAAGCACCAGCGCTTCAACGTCGCATTTAAAGCCGAGCGCGTCCATATCGCCCCGGTCAAGGCTGGTAAGGGCGGTGACAGCCAGAATACCCATATCGCCAGCCTCCTGCACCGCCGCTTCCAGCATAGCATCGTTGCCGTGCACGGTGGCGAAGCGCACGCCGCGTTTCGCAAGCTGTTTTACCGCCGCTCCCACCGTGCGCGGCACATCAAAAAATTTGAGATCGACGAAGATTCTCTTTTTTTGAGATTTCAGAGAGTCAATCAATTCAAAATAGCCACCTGCCATGAATAATTCGAGGCCGATTTTGTAAAACCGCACACTGTCGCCGAGCTGTTTCACCAGCGTTCGCGCTTCCGTCGCGCTTTCTACATCCAACGCCAAAATCAGGCGCTCTTCCAATGCGATAGATTTTCCGGAAAAAATCATTGGCGTGCCATAGCCGACCGGCACAAGAAAAGCAATAAAAACCCTAAATGCACCCCCTAGCATTTTTAAAATCTTATGCTACACTCCGCCTCGGGGGGTGGATTTACTTTAAGTCTTATATGCAACATGCTATTTATGTTGCATAATTAAAATTTATAAGTAATATCCACCTCGGCTGCGCACGCAGCATTAACACGTGATAATATAATAATATAAAGGCAGGGGAGCCATGACCAATCTATCACTCGTTGAGTATATCTGGCTGGACGGCAATGTGCCGGTGCGGCAGATTCGTTCCAAAGCAAGAACCGTTAAACTTCCGGCGAAGCCTTCCGTTAAGGATTTCCCGGAATGGAGCTTCGACGGTTCCTCCACGCAGCAGGCCACTGGCCATGATTCCGATTGCATCATCAAGCCTGTGTGTTTCGTGAAGGATCCGGTCCGCGGCGAAGGGCATTACATCGTGATGGCCGAAGTGCTGAACCCGGACGGCAGCGAGCATGAATCCAATTCACGCGCACAGCTACGCCATGTGCTGGATGCCGGTGCGGCTAAGCAAGATCCATGGCTGGGCGTGGAACAGGAATATACGATGTACCGCAGCAATCGCCCGCTTGGCTGGCCCGAGCACGGCTATCCCGCTCCGCAGGGTCCCTATTACTGCGGCGTCGGGCCGGAACAGATTTTCGGCCGGGAACTGGCGGAAGAACATGCGAAGATTTGCCTGGAGGCTGGGATTATGTATTACGGCATCAATGCCGAGGTCATGCCGGGTCAGTGGGAATTCCAAATCGGCTACCGCGGCATCGACGGCGAGGACGCCGGAGTGCTCACGATCTGCGATCATGCCTGGATTGCGCGCTGGCTTATTCACCGCTTGAGCGAAAAATACAATATCCACGTTTCGTTCGAAAACAAGCCGGTGAAAGGCGACTGGAACGGCGCCGGGATGCATACTAATTTCTCCACCAAAGATACGCGCGACCCCAAGAAAGGCCGTAAAGCCATCAACGAGGCTATCGAGCGCCTGTCCAAGAAGCACAAGGAGCATATCCCGCTCTATGGCGACCGGCTGGAAGAACGCCTTACCGGGCATCATGAAACCTCAAGCATCCACGAATTCAGCGCCGGAGCAGCCAACCGCGGCAGTTCCATCCGCATTCCACGGCCCGTGGAAATCAAGGGCTACGGCTATATCGAGGATCGCCGCCCGGGCGCCAACGCCGACCCCTATCTGGTAGCAGCCAGGATTTGCGCCACCGTCTGCGGCGTCGAAGACAGCGTGATGCAGTTCACTCGCTGGCCGCGCGAGAATAGGAAAAAAAAAGTAGCGTAAATAATAATCAAAGCAAGTACATATCACAATGAACTGCATGCGCTGCTGAGGAACATGGTGATAATTGGAGATAGCGTCACGCGCGATCTTACCATGGGATATAGGGCGGGTATTGCGACCGTACACGCAGCTTACGGCAGGTCACAGGACGACGACCCGGAAGCTCAGCGCGATCATGCCATACTGCACGCAACAACCGGATGGGATCCAGAAAGGCTGTACTTGCTTGCACACGGACACGAGAAATCGAAAGCGGAACAATGGATCGGACAATGCGTCCATCCGAGGTTCACATGCAAAGAATCGCTGTTGGAGATAGCGGAGTGGTTAAAAGCCGAAAAAAGAAGCGCGTTACCCAAGCAATATTCCGTCGGTTGCTTTTTATGATCTTTACGCTATATGATGCCTCCATGCCGCGTTTGATGTCAGTGTTGTTCTGCCTGCTCTGCGC
>CAZXYG010000051.1:10404-12403 GCA_964644885.1 uncultured Rickettsiales bacterium | reverse complement strand
TTCCATAACGGGCATGGAAGCTGAGGCGTAGCGTTTCTTGAGAGTTTTTACGGTTTTTTCAGTCATAATACCCTCCTTATGTATCAAGAAGCGCCAAGCAACGCTTCTATCGTCGTATCGGCGCTTGCATCCTCGTGCAGCATATTATAGACCGCACGGCATACCGGCGTTTCCACCTTCACTCTTTGCGCCAGCGCCGTTACGGAACGGGAAGACGCCACGCCTTCGGTAACGCCTGTCCGCTCCATGAGAATATCATTCACCTTCCTGCCCTGCCCCAGCGCGTATCCCAGCGACATGTTGCGCGATTTCCGGCTGCCGCAGGTGAGGATCAAATCACCGATACCGCACGGCTCCAGCATCGTTTCGGCGCGGCCGGATTTGGCCACGCAGAGCGCTTTAATTTCCCGCAACCCCTGAGTGATAAGGGCTGCCTTGGCATTCTCGCCCAGCCCCCTGCCCTCGATCAGTCCGGCAGCAATGGCTATCACGTTCTTCACCGCGCCGCACATCTGCGCGCCGATCATGTCGTCGGTGGGGAATATCTTAAAATGCTTGCTCCGTATCGTGCGCTCGAGCTTTTCGCGTAGCTTTCCTTCGGCGCAGGCAAGCGTCAGCGAAACCGGCATCCCTCTTGCCACTTCGTCGGCAAACGTAGGCCCGGACAATACCGCAAGCGGATTAGGCAAAGCCTCCGCGGCCACTTCGCTCATCAGCATCAGGCTGTCGTTCTCGATGCCTTTTCCACAGAGAACAAGCGGCACGGAATCAGGCAACTCCTCAAGCTTTCTTATCGTGGAACGGAGAAACTGAGCCGGCGTGACCAGCAATAGAACGTCCATCTTTTCCATATCGGCAAGCGTGTTGGTAGCACGGATGGCCGCAGGCAAAGCCACGCCTTTGAGGTAGAGCGCATTTTCATGCCGCGCATTGATGGACTTCGCCACCTCCGGCTCCAGCGCCCAGAGCGTGACGGTATTTCTTGCCTCGTGCAGCCTTATGGCCAGGCTTGTGCCCCATGCCCCTCCGCCGATGACGCCGACGGCGCTCATATCTTCGTGGAACCGCTCACGGGCGCTTTTTTCCAGAAAGGATTGCTGTCCACCTCGCCGAAATAATGGCCCTGCATGTAATCCACACCCAAATTCATCAGAATCTTAGCCACTTCCCCGCTTTCCACGCACTCGGCGATGGTCTTGAGGCCGTAAGAACCGTTGAATTCAAGCAGCGTGCGGATAAAAAGCTGATTCTCCGAATTATTCGCCAAGTCATGCACATAGGCTCCGTCAATCTTCACCATATCCACGGAAAGGCTCTTGAGCTGGCGGAATGACGTATACCCCGCGCCGAAATCGTCAAGCGCCACTTGGCAGCCCATGGATTGCAACGCCGCCACAAAATAAGCGGTCTGACGCAGATCTTTCTGCGCCGCCGTTTCCGTGATTTCAATCATCAGGCGCGAAGCCACCTGGTCATCCTTGAGCAGCTTGGTGCAGAGACGCAGCCACATCGGATTGTCCGTGGAAAGGCTGGAAACGTTTATGCCAAGACGCACGTCGCGGTAGCGGGTAAGGTCTTCCACTACCATTTCCAGAACCTTCTGATCGATCACGTCGATCAAGCCCATTTTCTCCGCCAGCGGAATCGCCGGCCCGGCGGAGTATATCGCGCCATCCTTGCCCCTTACTCTGAGCAAACATTCGTAACTGTAAATCGCGCCCGTGCCGGATATGATAATCGGTTGATAGGCAAGCAATAATCTAGTGTCGTTGATCGCTTCCTGAAGATCCTTCATCTTACGCAGTTTTTCGGAGGAAATAGAGTGGCTGTTCTGCGTTTCGCTGTAATCGCAGTGCGAGGAAGTCATCCGGTCGCGGGCTTCTTCCAGCGCCAAAAACGCCTTAGCCATGGCATCCTGCGCGCTTGCCGCTTCCGAAGGGAACCATATGCTGCTGCTTGCGCATTTGAGCAGAAGATTTTCATCCCGAGAAAGATTACC
>CAZXYG010000051.1:5079-10394 GCA_964644885.1 uncultured Rickettsiales bacterium | reverse complement strand
CTGATGCACCGTATCAATGAATTTTTCCACTTCCTCGGCGGGGCGATTCACCACGATGACCGCGAACTGATGGATAGCCATGCGCTGCACCGCCGCATTCTTGCCAAGTAGAGCCTGCAACTGCATCAACAGATCGTTGATGACGCGCTCGGCATGCTCACGGCCGCACATCATGATGAAACTTGCAAAATTATCGAGGGAAAATTGCAGCAGCACGCCAACTTTATTGGCTTCAACGCAACGTTGGATGGAGGCTTCCAGCATCTCCATAAATGTGCGGCAATACGGATAACGCATGGGGGCGGAAGCGTGCTGCTCCGGAAGCATTTTGCGCAGAACGCCCACCACATGCCTGCCCTGCCCGTTAAATCGCACGGAAGCCACATCTTCCACCGCGATCACTTTTCCGTTCACCAACAGGCGGTATTCGCGTTTGAATACCCCCTCATGCTCCTTGAGCGACGCGCAAAGCTGGCGTTCCACATCCCTGTCTTCGGGATGTATGTAACCCTCAAATCTCTCGCGGGAAGAAAGATCGGCGGAAGCCGGCAAATGCAGCAAACCGCCTACGTCACCTTTCCATTGCAAGGTATCCGTATCGATTCCCCATTCATAGGCCACCGCCTCCGCTCCCCTCAAGGCGCTGGCCAAGTGTTCCGGCAGTTGCATGGGCCTTCCTTCCGTATTCTTCCTTTGGGTTATTTTCTCATAATTTTATTAAAAAAGCATTAATAAACCTAAGAGTTTTTGTATATCTCCTCATATTTTTTGTTTTAATTTTCCAATGGTTGCATTATGGTGCACACCCGCAACGGTTTGGGCGGTTAGCTCAGTTGGTTAGAGCGCCACGTTGACATCGTAGAGGTCGGTGGTTCGAGCCCACTACCGCCCACCAGCCTACGTGCTTCGGGTGGCAGGCCGGCCTTCGGTCTGACATCCGAAGGCGATTAACAATGCAGCAAAAACACATTCATGACCCCTGAAGTAGCGTCAAAAATAGAAAAAGACCTTAAATTCCGAAGGCTTATAAATCGCCGCCGCCGCCTTTCTCTCTCGCTCACGCTGATCATGCTGGCGGTCTATTACGCCTTTATCCTGTTGATCGCCTTCAGCCCTGAAATCCTTGGCACGCCGCTGGGCGGAAGCATAATAAGCCTGGGGATACCCGTGGGCATCGGCATCATTATCATCGCATTCGCGCTGATGGGCATCTACGTGCATCGCGCCAATACCGAGTTTGACGCCCTAGTCGAAGATATCCGCAACGAGAGATTCTCGTGAATATTCATGCCGTCGTTATGTTTCTCGTTTTTGTTGCGGCCACGCTGGGGGTCACCTATTGGGCGGCGCGGCGCACCCGGACGGCAAGCCATTTTTATGCAGCCGGCGGCAATATCACCGGGCTGCAGAACGGCCTGGCAATTGCCGGGGATTACATGTCCGCCGCTTCTTTCCTCGGCATTTCCGGCCTGGTCTATACCAGCGGCTTCGATGGCTTAATCTATTCCATAGGCTTCCTGGTGGGATGGCCGATCATCATGTTCCTGATCGCCGAGCCGCTGCGCAATCTCGGTAAATACACCTTCGCTGACGCGGTTTCCTACCGCCTGCGCCAAAAGCCGGTCCGCATCATGGCGGCGCTCGGCAGCATCACCACCGTGCTGCTCTACCTTATCGCGCAGATGGTTGGCTCCGGCACGCTGATTCAGCTTCTTTTCGGCCTGCCCTACCCCGTCGCGGTCGTTACCGTCGGCGCGCTGATGATGCTATACGTCGTCTTCGGCGGCATGCTCGCCACCACCTGGGTACAAATCATCAAGGCGACACTCCTGCTTTCCGGCGCTACATTCATGGCCTTGGCGGTATTGCTGCATTTCGATTTCAGCCCTGACAGGTTGTTCCGCGCCGCCGTGTCGATGCATAAGGACGGCCTGGCTATTCTTGCGCCGGGCAAGCTGGTGTCCGACCCCATCTCCGCGCTTTCGCTCGGCGTCGCGCTGATGTTCGGCACCGCCGGGCTGCCGCATATCCTGATGCGTTTTTTCACCGTGGCCGATGCCAAGCAGGCGCGGCGCTCGGTGTTCTTCGCCACGGGCTTTATCGGTGATTTCTACATCCTCACCTTCATTATCGGCTTCGGCGCCATCGTGCTGGTTTCGGCGAACCCGGCTTATCTGAAGGAAGGCGCGTTGATCGGCGGCGGCAACATGGCGGCGATTCACCTGAGCCACGCGATCGGCGGAGATATATTCCTCGGCTTTATCTCCGCCGTGGCGTTCGCCACCATTCTTGCGGTTGTGTCAGGCCTGACGCTTGCGGGCGCCTCCGCTATCTCGCACGATCTCTACGCCAATGCGTTCAATACGGGTAAACCAGATGAGCGCAAGGAAATACGCATTTCACGCATGGCCACGGTAGCGTTAGGTTTTCTCGCTATTTTTCTTGGCGTCGCTTTCGAGAAGCAGAACATCGCCTTCATGGTTGGCCTGGCCTTTGCCATTGCTGCCAGCGCCAATTTTCCCATTCTGCTGCTTTCCATGTATTGGCGCGGCCTGACCACGCGCGGCGCCGTTATCGGCAGCGCGCTGGGCCTTGCGTTAGCCGTGCTGCTGATGGTGCTTGGCCCCACCGTATGGGTGCAGATCCTCGGCCATGCCGCGCCCGTGTTCCCCTATGAGTATCCCGCGCTGTTTTCCGTCACCGCCGCGTTCCTGGCCTCCTGGCTTTTCTCGGCGACCGACCGTTCGGCGCAGGCGCAGCGCGAGCGCGCAGCGTTCGCCGCGCAGTATGTCCGCGCGCAGATCGGCATCAAAAAAACAGATGCATCGTGAGCGCCGGTGCGGTATACAGCCGTCCTACTCCGAAGGGCGGTTAGCTCAGTTGGTAGAGCGCTAGCTTCACACGTTAGAGGTCACTGGTTCGAGCCCAGTACCGCCCACCACTCTGTAAGATGTATCTCCTTCAGTTGCAGTGCCTTCGTCAGACGGATGTTGTAATTTGATTATAGAGCAACTATTTAGTAACTATTCTGGTATAGTAATAATCTCTGTATCAGCTTTTGAGTTAGTTATATACCTTCTGCTTAGAAGATTTTGCTGTATATATTTGAAAAGTTATGCCCACAAATGTCCAGTATCCTAATTTACCGAATGCTCCGATTGAAGAAGCTATTATCAGCCTAACTATCAAAAAGCATAAGCATGCTTCCTCAGAAGCTGCAGAAGCTGCATGCCAACCACTCGCTACGCTTTACCCCAATAAAAAGCCGTGGCGCGGCTTTGAAGCGGCTTTTGAGATTAGCACAGATGGTGTGAACACTTCTCATCGTGAATTAAACCAAGGTTTTGTTTTAAGCTCTGACGATCAAAAAACCTTGTTACACATTAGTCGTGACATATTATCTTTAAATCGCCTCCGCCCATATGGATCATGGAAAAAATTTTCAAGTGATTATAAACATGCGTGGGATGTTTATACATCGTCACTAACTGTGGAGAACATTAGTAACCTTACAATACGTTACATTAATAGCTTTACAATCCCTACGCCTGAGTGGGAGCAATATTTATTAATGCGTCCAGTTTTACAAAGTTCTTCTGCAATTGATCCATCCATAATGGCGATGGGTGAAGTTTTTTCGAGATACGTGCTGGCTTCTGAAAGTCATATGGCACAGGCAATTGTTCTATTAAATATTAGGTTAGAAAATCCCTCTAATCTTCGTGTGATTATGGATATCGAAGTGCATTCAAAAACAGGAATTAGTGATTACCCTGGGTATCATGCGATTATAGATAATTTAAATCGATTGCGTGATTTTAAAAATCAGATTTTCTTCTCTAATTTACCAAAAGCAGAGGAGCAATTTTCATGAGCGCAATTCCTCTTTCTTCCAATACCAGCCCCATTGGTGTGCATTGGGGAAAATCTACAACTGTAAGAGACAAACGCTCTGATTCTTACAGTGCTTCAGGTAAGGTTTCGTATGAACTTTTGGATGGTATACAAAAGCAAAAAATTAGAACGGTAACAACTCCTCCAGACGATGTGAGGTTAGAGCGTGAATTGGCAGAAATTTTACAAGAGTGTTCAGTGCCTAATTGGAACGGCTATGATGCTAAATCAATAGATAGAGATTCTATAAGATATGTTTGTGCTTTTCTTGAAGTCATACCTAATGATATTTCATATCCTGAGTTATGTGCAGAGCCTAGCGGTGAATTAACTATGGTGTGGCAGAAACATGGATACCATGTAGTTATTGGCATTGATGGCACAGGTAAAATTGCATGGGGTGGAACGGGTCCTGACGGGCGATTGTTTGGTGATGCAATCTTTTCAGAAGAAATCCCCAAAGTGGTTTTAGATATACTATATCCTATTGAAGGAAAACGCTAATGAGCGAAATACCTGCTCAACCTCAGGATAATATTGCACGCTATATTTACAGCAGAAATGATTATAGCAGTAATGGAGTAAAACACAGTGCTTTCATGCCGCCAGGTTCACACACAAATGAGTTGTCCGTGTGCATGATTGATGGTTTGTCTGAGAAAGATATATGGCTAATAGGCCATAAAGCAAGAAAAGATAAGCTTTTAAAAGCTAGGGGTGATCTTATTGTTTCTGATGTCTTAGAAGTTTCGGACGAACGGGGTAGCCATCTGAATGTTCTTATCGATGGTGTACCACACCATAGGCACGCTAATATAAAGAATATGCCCATAGATAAATCTTTGCAGCGGACGGTAGCAATTCAACTAGCAAATAAAGCATTGCCAAAAATATTTTTTGGATGAGTTCCAATGCTTTGCCTAATTCTTGCAGAGCATCCACATATGCGCGCAGAATATAAGAGCCAACGAGAATCCAGGAACGCAGCAGGGACTGCGCGGGAGAGTTTCCGCGCCGTTTTCTTTTCTCCTGCTCGCAGGCGAGAAAAGAAGACCGTCGGATCATCATGAAAGGCCGCGTACTCATTGTTGCCGGTTCGGATTCCGGCGGAGGAGCCGGGATACAAGGCGATATCAAGACAGTGACCTGCTGCGGCGGCTATGCCGCAACCGCGATCACCGCCCTCACCGCGCAAAATACGCAGGGCGTCTTTGGTATCGAGGAAGTCTCGCCCGCCTTTATCGCAAAACAAATGCAGGCAGCGCTGGAGGATATCGGCGCGGATTGCGTCAAGACCGGGATGCTGCACAACGCCCGCGTTATTGCAATCGTGGCGGAAACATTGGAGCGCTTTGCAAAAAACATTCCGCTGATCGTCGATCCCGTGATGGTGGCCAAGGGCGGCGCGACGCTTCTGGAAA
>CAZXYG010000051.1:3144-5069 GCA_964644885.1 uncultured Rickettsiales bacterium | reverse complement strand
ATATCATCCCCCGCGCCGCGCTGCTTACGCCCAATATTCCCGAAGCGGAGCTGCTGGCGGAAATACCCATCACTTCCATTGAGGATATGGAAAAGGCCGGAAGGCGTATCCTAGGCCATGGCGCAAAGGCGGTATTGGTCAAAGGCGGCCACCTGAAAGGCACTGCGATGCATGATATGCTCATCACTCTTGAGCGCACCGAGCATTTCACAAGCGATCCTATCGCGACCCGCCATACGCACGGCACCGGCTGCGCACTGGCTTCTTCTATCGCCGCCTATACCGCGCAGGGCTTGCCGCTTCGGGAAACCGTCGCCAAGGCCCGCCTGTATGTGCGTAACGCCATCCTCACCGCTCCCGGCCTTGGGCAAGGCAACGGCCCGCTCAATCATGCCTGGCCGCTGGAAAAATGAATGCTTTTACGGCTTGAGTATAGCGAAATAGTATATTAATTACTAACCATGAAGCGTCTATTTTTCAAGCGGTTGATACCGCAATCCCTGTTCGGTCGCTTCCTGCTCATCATTCTGCTGCCCACGGTGTTGGTGCAATTGGTCACCGCGTACATGTTTTACGAGCGCCACTGGGACAGCATCAGCCGCAACATATCGGCCTCGCTGGCCGGAGAAATTGCCATTATTGCTTCCGGCATGCGGGATTCTCCGCCCGAGGCGCGTAAGGATATCATCCGCGTCGCTCGAAAATACCTGAGCCTCGAAATCCATTTCCGGCAGGGAGCAATCATTCCAAAGAACCAAGACATCGAAAGTCAATATAGCTTGCTTGCGCATGATCTGCGGCGCCATATCGCCCTTCCCTTTTATATTCGCACCTTGCCGGACCGCGCCGATTTCCTGGTGGAAATCGCCCTGCCTGACGGCATTCTTGCGATAGAGGCAAACCGCAAGCGCATCGCCAGCTCCACCACCTATATCTTCATCTTGTGGATGATCGGCACGGCGGCGCTGTTTCTGCTGGTCGCCATTTTTTTCCTGCGCAATCAGGTGAGCACCATTACGCGGCTCGCGGTGGTGGCGGAGAAGTTCGGAAAAGGCCAGGAAATAGGAAATTTCAAGCCGCGTGGAGCGAAAGAAGTGCGCCGCGCCGCGAACGCCTTCAACGAAATGAAAGAGCGCATCAAGCGCCTTCTCACCCAGCGCACCGAGATGCTGGCGGGCGTTTCGCATGATCTCAAGACTCCTCTCACCCGCATGAAGCTGACGCTTTCCCTGCTTGACTCCAATGAAAGAATGGCATCGTTGCGCGCCGATGTTGAAGAAATGGAACGCATGATAAAGGGCTATCTCGATTTCGCGCGCGGCGGCACATTGGAGGAAACCAGCGCGGTCAAGCTTTCGGTCTTTCTCAACGATGTGCTGGATGGTTATCAGCACGAGAAATACCGCCTTCATTTACAAGTAAAAAACGAGCACACCATGCACATCCGCTACGGCGCGCTCAAGCGATGCCTGAACAATCTCATCAATAACGCGCTGCGCTATGGCTCTCAGGTGACAATCACAGCCAAAACCGACGAAAAACATGTCGTAATAACCGTGGATGATGACGGTCCCGGCATCCCCCAAGAGAAACGCCAGGACGCATTTCGCCCGTTCTACCGCATCGAAGGATCGCGCAATCAGGAAACGGGAGGCGTTGGACTCGGCCTCTCCATCGCTCGCGATGTTGTCCACGGCCACGGCGGCGAAATCACTCTATCGGAAAGTTCCCTTGGCGGTTTGTGCGTGACGGTGGAATTGCCGGTGTAGTAACTTACCTAGCGCGCATAGAGCATTCTGTGATCCACGGATGTTACCGCCGCGCTGACTATTGAACCCGGCATGGCAGGCTTATCAAGCGTTATTTCCGCGAAATGCTCGGTGCGCCCAAGATGCTCTTTTTCCATCACGGCCTGAACGGTCTTT
>CAZXYG010000051.1:2253-3134 GCA_964644885.1 uncultured Rickettsiales bacterium | reverse complement strand
GCTTTTCTCCCGCATCGCGTAAAATTTTTGCGCGCTCCTTGCGCACCGCTTTGGGAAGCTGCTTATCGGAAGGGATGTTCGCCGCGGGAGTGCCTTCGCGTTCCGAATAAGGGAATACGTGCAAAAAACTCAAGCACGCTTCTTCAACCAGCCGCAGCGTATTTCTGAACATCGCCTCGCTCTCGGTGGGAAATCCGGCGATAATGTCGGCACCAAATGCGGCATTGGGCCGCACGTCCCGCACCTGGCCGCAAAACGCCAACACCTGATCGCGCGTGTGGCGGCGCTTCATGCGCTTCAATATCATATCGTCGCCTGATTGCAGGCTGAGGTGAAAATGCGGCATCAGACGCGGTTCATTTTCGATCAATGCCATCAAATCATTATCCACTTCCGCCACATCAATGGAAGAAAGGCGCAGGCGCGGCAGCTCCGGCACAAGATTAAGCAAGCGGCGCATCATCTGGCCCAACGTGGGCTTGCCGGGAAGATCCAGGCCGTAATCGGTGATATCCACGCCCGTCAGCACCACCTCGTTAAAACCGCGCCCGACTAATAATTTTGCCTGCGCCACGATTTCACCGATCGGCACGCTACGGCTGTTGCCTCGCGCATAGGGGATAATGCAGAAGGTGCAACGATGGTTGCAGCCGTTCTGCACCTGAAGGAACGCACGCGCCTTGCCATCGAATGAGGCCACCATATGTCCCGCCGTTTCGCGCACGGACATGATGTCATTGACGAGAATGCGTTGCTCATTGCTTTCGGTTCGTAGCTCGTAGCTTTTTTTATGGAGTTTCTCTTCATTGCCGAGCACGAGGTCTACTTCCCGCATCGTGGTCACCGGCTGCGCCGCGCAACTCCATCCCGCGCAATACGGC
>CAZXYG010000051.1:0-2243 GCA_964644885.1 uncultured Rickettsiales bacterium | reverse complement strand
TTCCCGCATCGCGCCGTATTGCGCGGGATGGAGTTGCGCGGCGCAGCCGGTGACCACGATGCGGGCTTCCGGGTGCTCGCGCCGGTATTTGCGAATAGCCTGGCGCGCCTGGCGCTCCGCTTCTTTTGTAACGGCGCAGGTGTTGAACACGGCGATATCTTTTTCGCCGGATACGACAAGCGCATTGCGTATCACTTCGCTCTCATAGGCGTTCAGGCGGCAACCGAATGTAATGACTTCCTGGGACATGTGTTGCCGTTTATCCTATGCGCTCCAAATTAGCAAGCGCGGCATGTGATGAAAAAACCACGGTTGGCCCGGAGAAAATCCATAATCAGGGAAATTTTTTCCTGTACGTTAAAATTATTTTACACGCATTACTATTTATTGTTTACATGAAGAAGAGAATGCGTTATGTCGCGCTCTTGTTTTTGTTTTTCGTTAACCACTTTTTTATTGTGGGGCGTGTGACATAGAGATGGAACAATTCGAGGACGCGTACAACGCCGTTCGGAGACTTACGCCAGAAAATCCCCTGTGCGTATTTCGCCCGAAAGCTCTTGAGAGAGCGGCGGCTTTCTTCCTGAATAAATTCAAGGGGACGGTCCTCTACGCCATCAAGACCAACCCTGAGTCCTATGTGTTACGCCACCTGTTCTCGCAGGGCGTGCGGCATTTCGATGTGGCGTCATTGCAGGAAGTGGAGCTTGCGCGATCGCTGTTCGGGTCGGAGGCCAATCTTTATTTCATGCACACGGTGAAATCGCGCCGCGCCATACATGAGGCTTACCATACCCACGGCGTGCGTCACTTCGCGCTGGATAGCGAGGATGAACTCCAGAAAATCCTGGCCGAAACAGGACATGCCAAAAACTTGAGCCTCTATGTGCGGCTCTCGATTCCCAACACCTACGCCGAGTTGAACCTTGCCGATAAGTTCGGCGTCAATGCGGTGGACGCCGTTCCGCTGCTGCGCAAAGTGCGTCCGCATGCGGAAAAACTTGGCGTGTGCTTTCATGTCGGTTCGCAGTGCATGCATCCGGACGCCTACCGCATCGCGCTGCGCATGGTAAAAAAATCCATCCAGCGTTCCGGCGTGGAAGTGGATACGCTGGACGTGGGTGGCGGGTTCCCTTCGATTTATCCGGGCATGATCCCGCCGCCTATTCAATCATACCTCGATACCATTCACGAGGAATTCAACGCTATCGCCAAGAACGGGTCGATGCGCCTGATGTGCGAGCCGGGCCGTGCGCTGGTGGCCGAAAGCGGCGCAGTGGTAGTGCGGGTGGAGTTGCGCAAGAAGGAAATGCTTTATATCAATGACGGCACGTACGGGACCTTGTTCGACGCCGGCATCCCGCATTTCATTTTCCCGGTGCGGTTGCTGCGGAACGGCGGTGAAGTATCGAACAGCATGCTTTCCTACAGCCTGTTCGGCCCTACCTGCGATACGCTCGATTTTATGAAAGGCCCCTTCTATCTGCCGGATGACGTGCGCGAGGGCGATTTTATCGAAATCGGGCAGCTCGGCGCCTATGGCCGTACCTTCACCACCGGCTTCAACGGTTTCAGCGTGGAGCAAAATATCGCGATCGTGCATGACGATCCTCTGATGTCCGTGTACGAAGGCGTGCCCACGGTCACGGGGCCGTTTGAAATCATCGCGGCTTAGGAAGCGGCTAGAGTCAGTGACTGGAATCTCAGGAAGCACAGCCTCCTTCCCCCTCTCCCTCGAAGGGAGAGGTCGGATGGCGTTAGCGAACGAAGAGAGCTTACGCAATCCGGGTGAGGGTGGCTTCGAAGAAAAACAAAAACCTTATACTCCCCAGGCTCAAGGCAATGGAGAGGTAAAATGGGGCGCACCGCACCGGAAAACCATATAAACAGGAGAACTACGATGGAACCGCAGATAAAAAAACAAACGCCGTCGCTCAAGCAGGAACTGCTGAGCAAGGAAGTCAAGCACATCGACATCACGTCGTTCGATGCGCGGCCCATTATCGAAGGTATGGAAGGCATGTCCTTCACCGCACGTGATCTTGCGCGGGCGGCGGAGATTTTCAACCGCATGCTGAAGGATCCGAAATGCTCGATCTTCCTCACCCTCGCCGGCTCGACCTCGGCGGGCGGCTGCATGCGGCTTTACGCCGATCTCATCAAATACAACATGGTGGACGCCATCGTGGCCACCGGCGCCAGCATCGTCGACATGGATTTCTTCGAGGCACTGGGCTTCAAGC
>CAZXYG010000050.1:4625-13020 GCA_964644885.1 uncultured Rickettsiales bacterium | reverse complement strand
CCATGCATTCCACTGCCTCGGCGATAGTCTTCTGCGTAACGTCCAGGGGGGGCAATAAGCGTAGCACGTTATTCTGCGCTCCCATAACGGCAAGGTCGTTATGGAATAACATCTTGCGCACTTCGAGATTATTAAATTCCGGCTTGATTTTTATACCGACGAAGAAACCCAAGCCGCGAATCTCTTGCTCCATTATTTCAGGATGTTTTTTTGCAAGCTCTTGAAGCTTTGTCTTTAGGAATACGGCGTTTTCAGATGCCTGCAAGCCGGTATATCGATCCTGTTGTATTCACTCCAGTGCGCGGTGTGCCACAGCGGTTGCCAGGGGACTGCCGCCGAATGTCGAGCCATGGTCAAAAGGCTTGGTGAAGTTATCGGTAAGCGCTGACGCGATTTTTTTGTCGATCACGGTTGCGGCGACCGGCATGATTCCGCCGCCGAGCGCTTTTCCCAGCGACATAAGATCGGGAACAACGCCATAATGTTGATGGGCAAAAATCATTCCTGTCCGGCCCATGCCGCACTGAACCTCGTCGAAAGCGAGCAAGATGTCGTGCTTGTTCGCAAGGTGGCGTAACCCTTGCATGAATTCCGGCGTTGCCGGGATAATGCCGCCTTCGCCTTGCACCGGCTCCACTAAAATGCCCGCCGTCTTATCATTGATAGCGGCTTCCACCGCGGCTAGATCATTATATGGCAATACATTAAAATTGCGTGGAGCAATGCCCATGCCTATTTTACTGGCCCCTCCCGCCGCTGCGACTGTTTCCGCTGAACGGCCATGGAATGATCCTTGAAAAGTAATAATGTGATCGCAATCTTTATGGCCTCGTTTTTTCTCTTGGTGGGCGCGCGCCATTTTTAAGCTGGCCTCATTCGCCTCCGCGCCGGAATTGCACCAGAATATTTTGGAATTGCCGGTATTGAACAAGTGAGCAAGCAATGTTGAAGCTTTTTCGATCGGCTCGCTGCGAAGCGAGGGGGAGGACTGGCAGAATCCCGTGGCAAGCTGGTCTTGCGCTGCCTTAATGATTTCTGCCTTGCCTTCGCCGAAGCTATCGACGGCAATGCCGGTGTGGAAGTTTAATATTCGGATACCGTTAAGTGCATAGAGGTAAGGACCATCCACTCTCGCTATTGTCGCCAAGGGCATTGTGGTGAATAATACGGCGCTTTTAGTGGCTATGTTTGTAGTAGTCATTTTTCTTTCCTTTCATCCTTGCTTGATGCAACCGCTCCGTGCGAACCTGACTCCTGCCATCCGTGGCATTATGGGCGTGAACAACGGCAAAGGGCATGGTTATCCTATCGCTATGTGTTTGGCTGTATGCGCCGCAGCTCCATTTTCAGGAGTAAAAGCTATGGGAGGTGTTAGGTATTTTTCTTCTATCCACCGTGCCGCGTTTTTAAAATTAAGGTGTTTGCATAAAGTATGCATTTCTTGTTGCCTCTCAGGCGAATCGGCCAGCGCCCGCAGCACTATATCCATGCCGAATGACTTCGGATTCAGGGTGTTGTTGGGGTCGTTCTCAAGCTTAATGGCAAAATGCTGGTCAATAATATCTTTCGGCATGAGCCGCAGCCATTCTTTAGCGCCGGTTTGCCCCACGCCGTGTTCGGCCCAGCGCGTACCGTTGAATGTATGAACGATGATATCACCCAAGCGCTGCTCAAATGCTTCTCTTTTTTCTCCCATGGGACCCTGGATGTGCAGATGTTGCGCCACCATCATGTCCAGATGGCCGAAGACAGGTATTTCTATGCCGCCTCCCGGAAACATTTCCCGGATCAGGGCATGCACTTCTTGCATGAATGCACCGGCCTGCTTGGCCGGAATAGCCATATCCGGAGTAACGCGCTGATAATCGTTGCCACCTCCGGCGCGCTTTTTCCACATGGCGGTATTCACCTGGGGCACTGTCTTCCTTATCGCTAGGACGTTATCGGGCGGGTTGGGAGGCGTTGGGATTTTTTCATTGTATATCACGCCCGCGGCGTCTGGAAAAAGAGGCGCTTCGCCGCTCATATCCCGTACCTCGGTCATAAAATTCACAAGTTGTGCCTGCAGGTCGTGTTTCGCCTCAGGTTGCGCCGACACTGCTTTCAGAATGACATAATAGGGCGCTGCGGTAAGTTGTTGCTCGTTTATAGGAATCTTGCCCGAAGATTCCCTGAGATTATTCAACGCCGCTGCTGCAATCAATTCACAGGATTCCACCGCTTCAGCTCCGAAGAACGCCCTTGCTTCCGCATCGTTCAGGACGCCGATGATTTTTTGAAGCTGTGCCGCGTTTTCCGGGTACACAACGAAAAGGGCGTTACCTTTGTCTCCGCGCTGCAACGTGTTAGCGCCATTTAAGGCGTTTTCGGCGGCGCTGTAAGGAATGCCGCTCTGCTGAAGTTGTGTTATAGCTTCTTGTGGAGCCATGATTATTCCTCGATATTCGCCTTATATTCATCGCGCATGCGCTGCTTGACGGATTCGGAAGGGTAGCCGAAGCCGGAATCCACGATCTCGCCGTATTCCGTGAGGGTAAAGGTTTCCTTGTTCTTCATGGCGCGCAGGAAGCGGCTTTCCTTCACCGGGTCGATCAGGATGTAATACCACGCCCGCCGCCCGTCCTCCAGCACCTGCCACAGGCCGTAGAGGCGGTTATTCTCCGCCACCAGCTTTTTCGACCAGTGGGAATGTTTCTGGGGGAGGGGCATTATACTGCTTTTTCTATAGTCGAAGGTGGCATAGCTATACCGGCTTTTTTGCCGTCAAAATCTCTTGATGGCATGCCAAGGTGTCTATCAATCAATTCCAGTACGTCGCCGCGATCTAGTCCCTGTGTGTTCGGCGGAGAGCATTTCTGCCGCAGACGTTGTATCTCGGCATCACGGCCCCGTAACGTAATCTTTCCGGTATCGAGCATAGCCTGTGCGGATTTCATCATGCCCTGCTCCAGCAATTCCTCGAAGAACGCGTCTGGAGAGGCTTCCAATTTGTTCTTTTGAGCTGTCACCCATGATTTTCCCTGCCGCGTATCCTTCATGGTCGCGTCGAAGACATCGAGGGCATTTTCCGGCAGAAAGGCATCGTTGACGCGATACCATTTTCCGTTGTGATCCTGACGCAGCGTGCGCTCGATGTATTCCACGAAAGGACCTTGCCCTTGGAATTTCCACTCTTTTCCCTCCGGTCCCTCAAAAGAAAAAACGCGGGGAATAGCCGCAACAGCCCCTTGCATCAGCCCGGCCAACTGCATGCTCGTATCTTTCTCCATTTTATCTGCGGTGCCTGGGATGCCGACATAGGACGTGACGTTTCTGCCGTGAATGATGTGGGATGTCAGCGTGTCGTCCAGATTCCCTGTCAGAAAGGCTTCGTGATTGACGCGCAGCCCGTTGAAAATAGTCCATATGGCAAACTCGCCGCGTTTGCCTATCGCGGCCGCTGCTTTATCTCCGGCTTCCTTCGCATCTCCTCCTGTTTGCACAGCCTTTTCTGCGGCGGTGTTTCTCGCCGTGGCCATTACGTCTTGATGCTCCTGGATTACCGCCTCGATACGGGCTACTTCTTTGTTCCATTTTTCAGTGGACCAATTTTCTTCTTTGGCGCGTTCCAGAGGGATGACCCAGGGCCGTTCCTTGATCGAAGCGGCGGCGCCTTCGAGGAACTGCTGGGCTTGCGCTTCCGTGACATTGTCCCCCCTTGCCAGGGTTTTCATAATCTCCACGCTGCCGGCCAGCGGATCGAGGGCGGCTTCCTGCATCTCCCTTATATAAGCCGCAGCCATGGGGTGCGTTTTTGCGAGAAGCTTCAAATGTTGCCGGCTGACGAAAATTTTGAGCAATTCCTGGGCTTCCACCGGCGGGTTGAAGCTCACTGCACTCGCCGCCAGCGGCTGTAGAAGGAAGGTTGTTTCTCCTAAGTTATTTTTATTTCGAGGAAAATGCAACGCTTTCATGATACGCCCGACCAGAGTGATGCCGTTGGGAAGCGTGCCGTCGGAATTTAAATCGCCGTAAACCTCCGAATCCGGCAGGGTTGGAATCCCATTTTTGTTAACGCACTTCGCATCTATCGTCTCTTCATTGCGGTCCCAGGTGCGCACGGCGTAATGATCCTCCCTGTAGCCGCGCCTTTCGAACACGGGGTCGGTTCCGATGCCGCTGCCCGCTGGTGCCCTGCCAATCACGCGCGAGCCATCAGGAAAATAACGAGGCGGGCTGCAAGAGCTTGTCTCCGGGTTCAACTCCTGGCGTGCCAATTCCGAAAGTGCATGGTACTCAACGACCAGATGCTTGTCCCACAGCCTTCTGGCAACCTCCGCAAACGAAACTGTCGGTGTATCCTGATTCCGCATGATATTTCTCCTCTCTAGCTATAAATGAACGGTAAAGAACTTGTTTTACTGAACTCCCCTCAAGTTGCCCCTCACCCCACCCTGCGTTTTTCCGGGCTGGCGAATGCTTTTATACCCTCAAGTGTCTGACTCAAAAGCGCGTTCCTATATCCAGCGCTACCGGACGTATGTTGTAGCGTTTCGGCCAGGGCGGCGTTCAGCTTTCCGTCCACGCCAAGCTTGGAGTCTATCATATCCTTGGCCGCGGCATAAGCTTGAAAATAAGCGGCGCGCGCTTCCGGATTGTTCTCTACCAGGCCGGAAAAAAGGTCGCTGTTCCTGAAACCGATATGCCAATCTCTCAGCGCGTGATGCTGCTGCATTGCCGGATCACTGGACATTTCCATGATGTCGATCGCTTTCACGGCCTGGCTGAAAGCGTTGAATTGGTCTTGAAGCGTGGCCCCCGCATTGTGACGGAAAGAGGAAATCACTTCCGCTCCGCTGGCGAGGTAGTAATGAAAACGCGCCTGTTCGCCGGGCGTCAGGGGGTTTTGTTCCAGCCACTGCCGGACGGTGTTCCGCGCCGCCTCCGCGTCGAGCGTATGTGTTGCCGGATCGAAATGCTGCTTGAACAGGCATTGCCCCAGATGCTTTATCGCGCCGGGAGCGTCCGTGTGCTGCAGGAAGGTTTGCTTCGCCTTTGCCCACACCGGGCTTGCATCCGGCCCTTGGTTGAGCAAGTCCCGCAAGTGGGGAAAGAGCTGGGCGGAGAAATCCCGGCTGGCTTCCAGCGGTATGTGCGTGGGGGTATGGTCGATGCTGGTGATGGTAATGCCGCCCGCGACTTGAAGCGTAGGGTTGTCGAACGTGGTGCTGTCTTCATATGCGGCGAATTGAATGGCCGATTTCGGGCCGATATCGCAGGTGACGTCGCTGATGACGGATAATTCACGGCTGCCGCGCGCTGCCGTTATCAAGGCATCGTTTATAAACGGCCTGATTGAGGCATCGTTGTTGAAAATGCAGTTGCAGAAAATATTATATCCCAACAGTTCCATGAACGGTCCCTGGGTTTCGGTTTCTTTTCTTCCCCAGCTAGCCGGCTGTATATCCAAATCCCGGAACAAGGCTGCTGCTCCGCGCCCGCAGCGGCCGTTTGCGCCGATGATGACGGCGGAAGGCTTCTTCCCTACTTCTTCCAGTAGTTTTCTCAAATCCGCAAGCAAGTCCTCTTTGCTATTGAAAAACTGCGGTATCGTGAAAGGCGGCTCCTGGGCCAGCTCCTTCAAGCACCAGATGCGGAGGCCGATCGCCGCCCCCGCGTAGCCGGCGCTCTCGCCGAAGGCCGAGACTCTCTTGCCGTTCTCATCTACTAAAAATTCCAGATCGTAGAGCGTCGGGCTTCCCGGCTCTCCGCCGTAATTCCACGCGCCCTGTTCCCAGCGGTTCAGTTTCGGCCCGGCAAGGCCCTGATCCTTGTACGAATGATCGAAGAAAATGTGATTTCCTCTGAGCGGGAAGTCCGCGGAAAGAAGCTCCGCTTCCGGTATCCTCTTGATGCCAAGGATGTAAGCGTCGGGCGGTGCGTCGGTTCGCCAAGACCCGCCGGACACCATTTTGCAACCAACCGCTTCATACTCGGCGTCGGGGAATATGCGGTCGCGCCAACGCTCCACCGTGACCTGATGCCCTGCCGCTATCAGCATTTTTGCATGCTCCGGAGTAAGCGGCGTGCGCTTCTCGGAGGGCTGATTTGCATCGTCCCTGAGCCAGATGTGTGCCATGAAACGCTCCCGTTTTTTCTATCCGCAGGTGCATATAATGTAAAAATGTTAATGAATCGTTAACATTTTTGTGATTTAATGGCTACACTTGTTTTTTTATTGAAAAGTCAAATCCATGACAGAGCGGAAATTAAGTCTTTTTATTATCGGCGCGGGCCTGGTCGGCGCGTCCGCCGCGTACCATGCGTCGGAAATGGCGCGCAAGGGGGAGCTGGATATCGAGATAACCCTCTTCGAGCATGCGCCGGAAGGCGTGCAGCGCGGCGGCAGCGGTGACGAGGGGCGCATTACGCGCACCAATACGCATGAAGATCAGGCGTTTAGAGATCTAGTGCCGCCCTCCAACCGGCTTTTGCTTGAATTAGGCACGGTGACTCCCGCCGATGCGGTGATCGTGGGCAATCTTGAAACCGCGATCGCAAGCGCAAGGAAGTCGGCTGCGAATAATCGCGTCGGTCACACGCTTCTGAGTGCGTATGGGCTGAAAGATACATTCCCATTGATGAATCCCGCGGGCTTTAATGGCGTCAACGAGTGGGCGATGGATAAAAATGGCGAAGGATCGGGGGTATTGGATCCCCGCCGCACCATCGAGGCGCTTATTGCCAGAGCCAGGGAGAACGGGGCTACGATCCGCTTCGATACGAGCGTAGCGACGATAACCGAAGAAGCGGGGAAATGTATTGTTACCACGGCAGGGGGTGAAACGCTCACGGCGGATAAGGTCATCACGGCGGCGGGGCCGTGGACCGGGCCATTGCTTCCCAAGGATTCCCCCGCGGCGAGTGAGGTGAGGCCGAAAGTTTCACCTGTTTATCTCTTCAAAGTGAATCCGGGAAAGGTAGAGAGCCTCGAGAAATTTCCCGCCGTGATGCTGAAGATACAGGGAGGAGAAGAATTCGCGGCGCAGCATCCGGGATTTGTCGCTGAATATCCGGATTTCCGGGATGCAACAGCCACGCGGCAGATATATCTCATGAAACAGCAAGGCCAGGATGAAAACACCTATATAAAAGTGGGCGTGTTCGTGCCCAGCGAGAAGGACGTGCGGAATGTGGATACACTTCTTGCGAAAGCAGAGGTTCCGGAAGGGGCCGAGAAGGTTGCGGCGGATATGCTGAAATATTTTCTTCCCGGCCTTGTTGAAGCGGCGCCCTCCATCGCCGCCGGAAAAGCCGATCGGATACGGTTCTGCCCGATAGACGAAACAAAAGACGATCTGCCCATCGTCGCGCCGCTGCGGTCTGGCAGTAACATTGTGGTCGTAACGGGTCTTTCCGGCGTCGGCGCAAAGGTGGCCCCGGAGTTGGGAAGATTCGGGGTATTGCATGCTTTAGGGCGTTCTCATGATATACCGGAAGCGGCAAGAAATGCCTTCGCGATCGATAGGTCCGCACTGCTTCCAAAACCCGCACTGCAAGCAAACGGGACTCTTTATGTTGCAGATGCGCCTGCATCTGCACCTCACTTAACACGTTGAAAGACATCGCTCTTCAACCTTCATCGGCCTAGCGTTCTACACATGGCCGTGCCACATGAAACCCTGCAGCCCTTAAGATGAAGCGTGGTGGAGCTAGGCGGGATCGAACCGCCGGCCTCGACATTGCGAACGTCGCGCTCTCCCAGCTGAGCTATAGCCCCACGCGCCAAAGAAAAGAAGCGGCATTTTGGCGCAAAGTTGCGTTGCTGTCTAGAATAGATTTGATTCTATACGAGGGAGGGAGGCATATCGGGAAGATTCGCCATGCGCTGCAGCAGAATACCCACCGCGTAGGCCAGCGCCGCCGCTGCGCCGCCGGTCAGCAGCGTTTCCACTCCGGCGCGAAAAGGTTTCTGCCGCGTGATCGTGCCCCGCGCCAGCCCCACGCTGAAAAACGCCGCGCCCGTTAGGACTGTGCTGAGAAAGAAAGTATCCGGATAATTGGCGGAGGGCAGCAGAAACGGCAGCAGCGGCAGCGCGCCCACGATGATAAATGCGAGAAACGTCACAAGCCCCGCGCGGAACGGGCTTGGCGTATCGGTCTGCAAACCGAGTTCTTCCCGGATCATGGTATCCACCCATACGGTTTTATCTGCGGTGATGGTTTTGACGATATCTTCCAGGATTTTGCCCGAAAAGCCCTTGCGCGCGAAAATCTGGCGGATTTCCTCACGCTCGCCGTCCGGGATGACCGCAATATGGTGTTCCTCCTCGCGGCGCGCCTTGGCGACCAGATCCCGCTTGCTCTTGGTGCCTTGATAGTTGCCGACGGCCATGCTGAAGCCGTCGGCAACTAT
>CAZXYG010000050.1:1775-4615 GCA_964644885.1 uncultured Rickettsiales bacterium | reverse complement strand
GGAGCCGTCGGTCGTCGTGACGTCCACGGGGGCGCCGGCCGTGTCCGCGAAGGTCCGGGTGGCGTTATCGTTGAGTGTGGCCACGAGGGCGAAGGTGGTGACGCATCCGTCGATGCCGCCAAGCACGGCCTCGCCCAGGTAATTATGGCGCACGGCACCGTCCAGCCGCGCGCTGATGGTATCCGGCGCATGCATGGCGCGCAACTTCTCGACTTCTTTCTTCCGCCGCTTTTTCATTGCCGCTGACCTTGGGCGGTTTGGCCGTAAATGTCAATGGCGAACCGGCTGTCCCCGCGCAAGGCTATGCCATTCGCGAGACTAGGGTTATGGCGCGTGCGGCGCCCTGCGACGCGCTGCTGAGAAGTTTCAGGTAGCGCACGCCGAGGAAGTTCGAAAGATCAAGAGGAATGAACTGGCTTGCTCCCACCGTAGAGGTTTTGACGTTGCCGGAGCCGTCATAGATATCGGCGAAAGTGATATTATCCTGGCTCGCCTTGTAGGTGATATTGGCCGCCGTCCACGCTGCGGGCATATAGAAGCCCACCAGCGAGGTGCCGTGCAGGTCGGCGGCGTCCGAGAGCGTCTGCCCGTTGGCGATGGTAAGAGTGGTGTAGACGCGCTGGTCGCTGTATTGTCTTGATTCCGGCATGTATTTTTCTCCTGTTAATGTTACCTATTTCAGGAGTATGGAGCTGGAAAGCGATGTCCGGAAGGGGGTTTTCATGATAGTTGGCAGGCCGCACTACATGCTGTTGTGGATGTGGATCCTGACAAGAGCGCTTACCGGTAATGCTGTTTATACGCCCACAACATCCCTAAATGGTGGCAGTAAGACATGCAAGAAGATAGAGAATCCAAATGGAATTTCATAAAAAACAAGTGCCTACCTTTCTTTTAATTTCACACATTAGGCCTATGATACCATACTTCACGCCTACCATACGGACATGACTGCGTTAATACCACGTTTATCTAGCTCCGGCTGTTATCTACAACTTGCCCTTTGTGGGGTTTTCCCTGTAAAAGAAGGCCATGAAGGCAAAACCTCTATCCTCTCCCTCCCGCGAAGAGGCAAAAAAGGCCGTGGAAACGCTGATCCGATGGGCGGGCGATGATCCTGCGCGTGAGGGCTTGCGCGAAACGCCGGAGCGCGTGATTGCCGCCTACGAGGAATTCTTCGCCGGATACCGCGAAAGCGCGGAAGAAATCCTTTCCAAGACGTTCGAGGAAGTGGAAGGCTATGATGAAATGGTGCTGCTGAAAAACATGCGCGTGGAATCACACTGCGAGCATCACATGGTGCCGATTATCGGCTTGGCGCATATCGGTTATATTCCCCATCGGCGCGTAGTGGGCATCAGCAAGATTGCCCGGTTGGTGGACGTGTTCGCCAAGCGCCTTCAAACGCAGGAAATCATGACCGTGCAGATCGCCGATACGATCAACCAGGTGCTGCAACCCAAAGGCGTGGCCGTGGTGATCGATGCCTCGCATCAATGCATGACCACGCGCGGCGTGCATAAATCCGACACCAACACGATCACCAGCCGCATGCTGGGCATTTTCAAAAGCGACCCGCGCACGCGCGGCGAGTTCATGAATCTGATTTCCTCGCCCGATATCGGGTAATTTCCCGGATGGCTCTCCGCCTTTACAATACGCTCACCGGCACAAAGGAAATCTTCGCTCCCGGCGATCCGGCGCATGTGACGATGTATGTCTGCGGGCCCACGGTTTACAGTGCGCCGCACATCGGAAACGCTCGCCCCGCCGTGGTGTTCGACCTTCTCTACCGGCTGCTCAAGGCGCAGTATCCGAAAGTCACCTATGCGCGCAACATCACGGATATTGACGATAAAATAAACGCCGCTGCCAAAGAACAGGGCATTCCTATTGCAGCAATCACCGAAAAATGTACTCGTGCATATCATGAGGATGTAGCGGCTTTAAGATGCCTGCCTCCCGAGATCGAGCCGCGTGCCACGAGCCACGTGCCGCAGATCATAAAAATGACCGAACGTCTGATTATGGGCGGCTATGCCTATGTGGCGGAAGGGCACGTGCTGTTTCACGTGCCTTCTTATGGCGCATACGGTCATCTCTCAAAACGCGTGCGTGAAGAAATGCTGGCGGGGGCGCGGGTAGAGGTAGCGCCCTATAAGAAAGATCCGGCGGATTTTGTGCTATGGAAGCCCTCCACGCCCGATCTTCCTGGCTGGGATAGCCCGTGGGGCAGGGGACGCCCGGGATGGCATATCGAATGCTCGGCCATGATTGCGGCGCGCCTGGGCGAAACCATCGATATCCACGGCGGCGGGCAGGATTTGATTTTCCCGCATCACGAGAATGAAATTGCGCAAGGCGTCTGCGCTCACGATGGCGCGCCTTATTGCCGCTATTGGGTGCATAACGGCTTCGTCAATGTCAATCATGAGAAGATGTCCAAGTCGCTGGGAAATGTGCTTCTGGTGCGTGATTTATTGAGTCAGGCGCCTGGTGAAGCGGTGCGTCTGGCGCTGCTTTCTGCGCACTACCATCAGCCGCTCGACTGGACGGAGGATACGCTTCCTGCCGCGAAACAGACGCTGGACCGATTCTATCGTGCGCTGGGGCAGCTTGCCGATGTGAAAGCGGGCGGAGAAACCGTGTCCGAGGCAATTCTTGAAGCACTTAACGATGATCTCAATACGCCCAAGTCGCTGGCCGAGCTACATCGCATCGCTACGGAAGCAAACAAGGCAAAAGGTAAGGAACGCGAAAAGAACAAGGCCGAATTGCTGGGCGCAGCGCATTTTCTTGGATTATTGCAGCAAACGCCGGAAGAATGGTTTGCCTGGGGC
>CAZXYG010000050.1:0-1765 GCA_964644885.1 uncultured Rickettsiales bacterium | reverse complement strand
GGTGGATGCGGCGGAAATCGAGCGGTTGATACAGGAACGCGAGACAGCCAGGAAACGCAAGGATTTTTCCTCCTCCGACCGTATCCGTGACCAGCTTGCGGCACAGGGCATTTTACTGGAAGATGGGCCTTCCGGTACCCGGTGGCGTGCGGCTGGGACTTGAAATAATGCAAGTTCTGGCTACATTCTATAAATAGAGAGGAAATAACGCCATGTTCTCCAAGCGTACCAGTATCGAGCAGGTCGAAGAAGGCGCGGAGCTTGCGCCGAAATTCGACGAGCACGGGCTGATCCCGGTTGTTACCACCAGCGCTGCATCCGGTGAGGTGCTGATGCTTGGCTACATGAACCGCGAGGCGCTTGAAAAAACCATCGTCACCGGCGAGGCGCATTATTGGAGCCGCAGTCGCAAGGTGCTGTGGCACAAGGGCGCCTCCAGCGGGCTGGTGCAGAAAGTGGTGGATATGCGTATCGACGACGATCAAGACGCCGTGTGGCTGGCCGTGGAAATCGCGGGGCAGGAAGCAAGCTGCCACGTAGGCTACCGCTCGTGCTTCTATCGCTCGGTGCCCACGGGGAGAAAGCCCTCCGGCGCGGTAAAGCTCGAATTCCGGGAAGAAGGAAAAACCTTTAATCCCAAGGAAATCTATGGCGATGCGCCCAACCCCACACAGCTTTAATCCGCTGATTCTCGTGTTCAAGAGTCTTATCCGGTTGTATCAGCTTCTCCTTTCGCCTGTGCTGGGGCCGCGATGCAGGCATTTTCCCTCCTGTTCCGAATACGCCGCTGAGGCGCTTGAGAAGCATGGCGCGCTGAAGGGCGGCGGGTTGGCGCTGTGGCGCATCCTGCGCTGCAATCCGTTGGGCACGGAGGGTTTTGACCCGGTGCCGGATAGGAAAATATGATCCCGTCTATTCGGCTTGCCGTGCCTTTGGTGCTGGCCTCAGGCTCCAAAACACGGGCGAAGCTGCTAAAGGAAGCCGGGATTCCTTTTGAAATATGCCTCACGAAATTCGACGAGGAGAGACACAAGAAAAAAATCAGCGCTCTTTTACCTGCCGAGCAAGCCACCGAACTGGCCTGCCAGAAGGCGCTTTCCGTCAGTAAAAAAAAGCCGGAAACGCTGGTTCTGGGCGCGGATCAGATATGCGACTTAGGCGGAGAAATCCTTCACAAGGCCGGGAATTTCGAGAAAGCCAAAGAACAGCTAAGAAAAATGAGTGGGCGCACGCATTATTTGCACACCGCTGCCTGCATTTATCGGGGCGGAAATCTGGCATGGCATCATCTCGAATCCCCCGCGCTCACCATGCGCGTGCTATCAGAGTACGAAATCGAAGCCTATCTCAAGCGTGACAAGCCTTACCATATCTGCGGCGGCTATACGTTCGAGGGCTTCGGCAAGCATTTATTCAGCAAGGTAATAGGCGACCACCACGCCATCCTTGGCCTGCCTCTCGTGCCGCTGCTGGCGGTGCTTTATGAAAGAAAATGGGCGGAGCTTTAATCCCTCACGTTCCGCAGATTCACCGTGGCGTTGAATTCATCGCGGTAGAAGTAATCGTTGGCGGCCAGCGCGAAATTGCCGATATCCCAGGCGGGTTTTTGGTAGACATCGGCCTCGGAGAGCGCATTCCGCGTGCGAACGATCAGGCTGATATCCATCAGCGTGGGATTTCCCGCTGCGTTGGGGTCGGAGCCTTCGGCTTGGAAATCCTCGACGTAATCGGCCATCAGAGCGCCCGCGACGGTGGCCGTCCATAC
>CAZXYG010000049.1:4579-13370 GCA_964644885.1 uncultured Rickettsiales bacterium | reverse complement strand
ACGGCCTGCCCGTCTTCACCGGAGAAATAGACGACAAGTCCGCGGCTGAAATCGGGATTAAGCTTTGATCCCAACCACAGCGGTATGGGTGCGTCTTCCCAGTCGATGGCGGTGATCATGGCAAGACGGTGCGCGAGGGTGCTCTTGCCTGCGCCGCCGGTGGCGGCAAGAAGCGTAACCGCTCCTCGTGGAATCCAATTTTCCACTAAAAACTGAAAGGAATGCGCTTCCGCCTCGAATGGACTCATATCCGTGGCGTCGAGCAGCGTGAAATCGCGGGCGCACAGATTATAGTAACGTAAATTGCGTTCCAGATGCTCTGCGTTGATGCCGAACCGTATCCACAGCGCGTGATGGTGATCGTAGGCTTTCCAGCATGTCGCCGCATCCCGGATGCGCGCCAGAGAAACTCTATGCTTCAATACATGTTCGAGATCCTCGTTCCCCAGCAAGTCCGTCAATGCCTTGCTTTCAAAGGCGCCATGGCCGCAAAGATACTCCATCGACGATAGCAGAAAATAATCCTTGTAGCGCGTTCCGGAAACGCCAACGATTTCAAACAGCTCCTGGCAGCCGGGAATGCTGATCGCGTCGCGGATATTCGGAGTCGGGGTTTCTTCGGCGTCCTTAAAAAGATAGGGCTGATCCAGAATGCCGAACACCTTGAGGCCTTTCGTTTCAATGCCCCGGTTTACGGGTCCGGAAAATACCCCTATATCCTTCAGCCGTTCGGCTGCTTTCGGATCGAGTTCTTCAATGCCGAGCGCCAAGCTTGTGGTCCAAACGATGCTGGTGCCGAAAGGTGTGTAGCGGTTGGCTGCCGCATCGTGGCGATAGACGATGGGATCGAGCAACAAAGGGCTGTTTGGTAACTTGCCGGCATTATAGTAACGCTGGAGCGTAGCGGCGGCCTGCGTGATTTCATCGGGTCCGAACCACACCTCCACGCCTTGCTCCTTCGAGCGCCAATTTTCTTGATGCGGCGCGGTGTAAACGCGCATTTTCCCTTCAAGCCCAAGCGTCTTCTGAATGTTCCAGATGAGCGCCAATTCCTTCGCCACGATCCGCGCGCCCTCTTCGGTCCTGGCTTTGTGCCGCAAATTGTCCTGTAGCGAATCGATATTGGTCCCGTAGCGCTCATAGATCTGCGGATCGCGCGCGTAGGCATTCCAACAACTGGCGGCGTCCCGTATGTTTTTGATAAACACGGTGTGTTTGCGGATATCCACAACCGTCTTGACGGCGTCCTCGCCGAAAAGATCATTGAATCTTGGATGCTGAAACGCCTGCTGTGGCGTGCGGTATTCAAGTCCTGACAGCAGGTAGTTCCGGATAAGAGGTATATCGCTTTGGATATCCGCGAGGTCGGCCAGCGCTTGCGAGGTCGGTAGAAGTGTTCCTTCGACGGAGAGCGTGCTTTTATCTTCCGGCAGAAACGGCTCGGCCAGGAACGCAAGCATTTTAAGTCCGGCAGCCTCGTTATCTTTCGAATGCAGAAAATCGACGTACGCCCCAAGTTGCGTAAGGCGTTTCACGGCATTATCGGGCACTGCTTGCCCTGGCTTGCACAATACGGTGCACCATGCCACGCCGGAGCCTACGGGCACGGGCTTGTCATTGCGGAACGTATGGAGCATCGGATCGAGCAGCAAAGGCGTGTTAGGTTGCGCGCCGCTGCGGTAGGAGGTGCTCAGCGTATTAAGCACGTCGTCCACCTCTTCCGGCCCGAACCATAAATCGAAACCGGACTCGTGCGATTGCCAGCTCTTCTGGTGGCCGATGCTGAACAGGCGCATCTTCCCTTTCAGATGGACGGCCGCGTGCGCCGCGAACAGCAGGAGAAGCTCCTGCTTGATCTCGTTGAGAACGGTATAGTCGAATTTACGCATGGTTGTGTCCGGAATAAAACGTTTCAGTATTGCATAAGCAATCTTATCACAACTCGCGTCGCCTTTTCGTGCAAAATTTTACTTTTGGAACGCGCCGGATTATTCCATGTGGTGCCCGCCGTTGACGGAGAGTGTTTCGCCGGTGATGAAACCGGCATCGTCTGCCGCCAGGAATAGCACGCAGCGCGCGATTTCCTCGGGTTTTCCCAGCCGCCCCACCGGAATCTGCGCGACGATCTTCTCCATCACTTTTTCCGGCACGCTGCGGATCATTTCCGTATCGGTATAGCCGGGGGCGATCGCGTTCACGGTGATGCCCTTGATCGCGTTCTCGCGCGCCAGCGATTTGGTGAAGCCCAGCATCCCCGCCTTGGCGGCGGAATAATTGGTCTGCCCCATCTGCCCCATCTGCGCGTTGATCGAGCTGATATTGACGATGCGCCCGAAACCGCGCTCGCGCATGCCGGGAATCACCGCGCGGCTCATGTTGAAGCAGGAGGTGAGGTTGGTTTCGATCACGTTGTGCCAGTCGTCATAGGACATTTTATGCATCATGGCGTCGCGCGTGATGCCGGCGTTGTTGACCAGAACGTCCACCGGCTTGCCTAATTCCTTCTCCAGCCGGGTGATGCCTTCCACGCATTCCTCCAGGTTTCTCACGTCCCATTTATAAGCTTTTAAGCCTGTCTCCTTGCGGAATTTTTCCGCCGCTTCCTCGTTATACGCATAATTGGCGACGGCGGTATAGCCGGCATTCTTCAGCGCAATGCAGACCGCATGCCCGATGCCGCGCGTGCCTCCGGTGACGAGTGCTATGCGGTTCATGCGGCCTCCTTTCTCTCAGGCATGTATTTAGCCAATTTCTCCAGCGCACGGTCGGCACAGTCAATGGTTTCGTTCAGATGAGTTTCCAGCTTTATATAGCTGTCATGGTTGATGTTGAAAAGATCTTCTTCCTTTATGCGGGGCTTGTGGATGAGAGTATGTCGCTGTTTCTAATGCACTTGGAAGTTCCTTAAATTTTCTAAGAAATTTATCCACAGCGTCAAATTCTTCTGTCCCTCTTATTCTTTCCAATTCTGATTTATATCGTTCTTGAGAAGAATCTATGTACACATCAGGAACGAAGAAGTTATTTTCATCACCTTTTGCAACAGGTTCTTTTTTTAGTCCTGACTGGAATTGTGCTACAGAATCCCTATCGCGCTGTACTTCCTTGTACAGATTCCTACATGCTATTTCTTTATCGTTTGTTGTGTGGCGGTTGCTAAACCAGCTAATGGGATTTGGCAAGTTGAGGTTTAGCTCAACATTAAACATCTTAAATTCAACCATTGTTTCCCTCTATCCAATGCATTCCTATTTTCCCCCCTCTCCCTTCAAGGGAGAGGGGGGTTTTCCTTGCGCGAGCGTTAGCGAGCCTAGGAAAACCGGGTGAGGGTGAAAGGCCTTTATACCCCTCACCCAGCTCCGGCTAAGACTCGGCTACGCCTCACCAAGCCTCCGCAACCCTCTCCCTCAAGGGGAGAGGGGGAGTAAAATTCCATGCCGCGTTACAAGCCTTCCACTGCTAATGCAATCCCCATCCCGCCGCCGATGCACAACGTTGCCAATCCTTTCTTCGCTTTACGCTTCTGCATTTCATGCAGCAGCGTGACCAGCACGCGGCAGCCGGAAGCGCCGATGGGATGGCCCAGCGCGATCGCGCCACCGTTGACGTTGACCTTAGCTAAATCCAAACCCAGCTCCCTGTTCACGGAAATCGCCTGCGCGGCGAAGGCTTCGTTGGCTTCGATTAAATCCAGGTCGCCGATTTTCCAGCCCGCTTTTTCCAGGCATTTGCGCGTAGCAGGAATCGGCCCTGTGCCCATGATGGAGGGGTCCACGCCCGCATGCGCCCACGCCGCGATGCGCGCCAGCGGCTCGACGCCACGCTTCCCGGCTTCGCTCTCGCTCATCAGAACAACCGCCGCCGCGCCGTCGTTGATGCCCGAAGCGTTGCCCGCCGTCACCGTGCCGTCCTTGTCGAACGCGGGACGCAACTTACTTAATGTCTCCGCCGTGGTGCCGTGGCGCGGGAATTCGTCCTTATCCACGATCACGTCCTCCTTCTTGCCTTTCACCGTCACCGGGATGATTTCTTCCTTGAAGCGGTTCGATTTCTGCGCCGTTTCGGCCTTCTGCTGCGAGGCGGCGGAGAACGCATCTTGCTCCTCGCGCGAAATGGTGAATTTTTTGGCGACGTTCTCGGCGGTAATGCCCATATGCACGTTGCCGAACACGTCCCAAAGGCCGTCCACGATCATGGTATCGGCGAGCGTCGCCGGACCCATCTTAACGCCGTTCCGCATGTGAATCGCGTGCGGGGCATGGCTCATGGATTCCTGACCGCCCGCCACCACGATGCGGCTGTCGCCCTGCCGAATTGCCTGATAACCCAGCGCCACCGCGCGCAGGCCGGAACCGCAAACCTGATTGACGCCCCACGCCGGAACTTCTTTCGGCAATCCCGCGCCGAGCGAAGCCTGCCGGGCCGGATTCTGGCCCTGGCCGGCATTCAGCACCTGCCCTAGGATCACCTCCGAGATTTCCGCGCCTTCCGTTTTGGACTGTTTCAGCGCCTCGCGTATCACGATTTCGCCCAGCTTATGCGCGGGCAGGCCGGAAAGCCCGCCAAGGAAATTCCCGATCGGCGTGCGAACGGCGGCGGCAATGACGATGGCTTCTATATTCATGCAGTCACCCTACAAACTCCGCGCCCATTTTTCAAGCCTGTTCCAAAGCTGCGCGGGCGCATTGCTGCCTGCCACCATGCCGACATGGCCGGTGGGCGCAACCCACGCTTCCGCACGCGGCAGCAGTTTTACAATGGCTTCGGCGCATCCTTTAGGCACGATGATATCCTTCTCCGGAATCGCCACCAGCGTTGGAATCGAGAGGTTCGAAGGATTGATCTTTTCTCCTCCGACAGTCCATAGTCTGCAGCCCACGGTATTTTTAACCGGCCAGTTGAGGAAACAGTCGCGCGCTACGCCGGGAGCCAATGCTACGCCGTCGTTGAGCCAATGCTCACGCACCATGAAATCATCCCACTCCGCGCTGCCCTGGCGCAGCCGCGTGAATTGCTCGAACTTTGCGTGCACTTCCCACGGATGCAGCAGATAGAACAGCGCTTGCACTAACACCGGCGGCACGGTTTCCCCGTTTTTAAACAACGCGCCCATCGTGTCCGCCGCCGTTTCATCAAGCGGAATTTTCGGCACGTCCGGCGCGTGAAAATCCCACGGCGTGGCGATCAGCGCCAGGCCTGAAACTTTGTTCTGCTGGCGCAGCGCCGCCGCCAGCGCCATCAATCCACCCATGCAATACCCGGCGAGAATCACTTTTCTTTCCGTTTTTTTGTGCAGGAAATCGAGCGCTCTTTCCAGCCGCAGCACATACTCCGCCACGGCGAAAGGCCGTTCTTCCGGTCCCGGTTCATCCCAATCGAGCAGGAAGGGCCGAATGCCTTGCTTTTCCAGCCAGCGCGCAAGGCTTAATTTTTCGGAAAGATCAAGAATGGCGGCGCGATTGATAAGCGGCGGCACAAGCAGCATTTGCGGGGCGTTGCCGGAGATCTCTTGGCCGTAATCAAGCAGGCGGCTTGTGCCTTCGCGCCACGCCTCCGGAGCCGCTCTCAGCGTTCTGCGATAGGTTGCTCCAGCCTTGCGGTAGGCCTTCAACCCCTCGACAAAAAAGGTAAAATGTTGGCCCGCGGCGGCGGCAACCGCCGCTGCCACGGCATCAGCCTTGTGGCTTGCGAGCTTTTTCTTGAGCAGTGCCGCCTTTTTTTCTAGCGGCGGATTCCAGCGCAGCGAGCCGTTGCTCCACATCACGCAGGCGGTGCTCGAACCCAGATATTGCATCATTGCCGTGTTCAGGTACAGGCTTGCCAGAAGCGGATGCGGGTGCATGGGTCTTCAGTCCCTCTTCGAAAAACTGCCGCTGCGTTTGTTGCATAACGCCCAGCGTCCGGCTGATCAATTCCGGATCGCGGAGCGTGGCATCCAATTGCTTCTGCCATAGTTCCAGGAACTGACTAGCCAGATGGTTTATATCCTCTTTCTCGGACATCGGAAAGAATGTAAAGGGGCTAAGGAAGGTTGGCAAGGGGAATGGATTGATACGCTGCATCCAACCTTCTTTCGCTTAAGCTTCGGATGGCTTTCCAGTGTAAGCCCGAAGCCCATAAGGGCGGAAGCATGGCGGGAGTGACGGGACTTGAACCCGCGGCCTCCGGCGTGACAGGCCGGCGCTCTAACCAACTGAGCTACACCCCCTTAAAGAGGCTTAAAGCCCGCGAGGGCGCATACATACCGCAACTTCAGGTAATTAACAAGGGTGAAATGGGCGGCGTATGTCTGACGCTACAATGCCTGATGAGAGCTGTCGAGGGGTGCCTCGCGCCGCGCTTTAAGCGCATCCACAAATTTGGATGATAGCACAGGCGCTTGTCTGGCGCCGAATGCCCGCGCCGCGGCTTCTTGCAACATCTGCCTGATCGTTGAAATACTAACCAGATTGTGTTCTATTGCGGTTAGGTTATGCAACGCCACCTGTTTTTCGAATTCTCCACGCACTTGCGTTAATTCGTCCGCAACCAGACGGGCATTATAAGCGATGCCGTACAGCAGCGCCTGGGTTGGCGATAGACGCTCCCGTGTCACGATTTCTTTTGTGGTTGGCTCCCGGTAATCCGGGTATGTTTTGTGAGGAAAGTCTTCAATAAATCTAGGGTCGCTTTGGTCGACGATGACGGCGTCGCCTTCGGCGAGCAGCTTCGCCTTGTGGCCATTGGAATGTAATAGGGTGTCCGCCTGGGTTGTGCCATAATCCCTCCTGGCCAAATATTCCGGGCTGGCAGCCAGAAGGAGATTTGTTTCCATGCCCCCGGTCGGGTGTTCTCCCTCAATAAAGCGAAAAGCCTTATACATGCGCTCCACGATGGTGGAGGGCTTCACATGCATTGCCACCCCTCCTTCCTTCAGAATATCCGCGGCGCTAATAAGCATGGCTTCGTACTGCTCTGCCAGTGTGCCGGTGTTTTCTGCTGCCGCGAGAATGCGTCGAAATACGCTATCCGCCTGCGCGTTCTCGCCATTATATCCACCTGCCTTGTAGGCCAGAGCCTCCTGCGCCATCCAGCGGGCATTGAGCCACAGCCCGAGATCGAGTGAATAGGTTTCGCTGACGCGCCCCTCGATCGTGGCATTCTCCCGGCCTAATGCATAACGTCCCAGGCGAAGGTGCTTCAAGGCATGGATCGCGTTTTGCGTTCCCAGCGAATCCCCCGCTATTTTTATTCCGGTAATTTTATCGGTCCAGCCGCGCACCCGCAGTTTTTTCTCCACCTCTGCAAGAAACGCGGGAACTCCGCGTATCTGCGGGCTGCCTTCGGCGCGGAGGGGAGTGGTGGCGGCCGCAAGAAAATCTCTGTTGCGGTATGGAGAACCTGTGTCGACTCCGGGAAAAGCGGCAATAAGCTCGCCGGTGGGGATGCCCGCGCCATCAACTTTACACCAGGCCATGGCCTTGAATCCACAGTGGTTCCCGGCACAATCGGCGTGCACCAGAGCGTATCGGCCATGCGTTTCTGCGCTTTCGTGGACGTCCTGAATGCGGATTACAGGGGCGCCATACTTCAGTTGCTCTTTGAAAACCAGTTGTCCGTCGACGCCGTTCTTAAACGCTTTCGCATCGAGTGCCTCCATGGTGCTGAAACCGCTCATCACGGCATAGACGTACCATTCTTTAAAAAGCGGCTGGTCTGCAAGATTGTCTTGCGTCTTAAAAAAAGTAGGGATGGCGGTATTCTCTGGCGGCAAGCGCGGTTCTCTTTTTCAGGCGGTTACAACTGCTTCCAGGGTACCACAAAATAGTAAATAATATGTAAATTTCATACCGAAGCATCTTTGGCGCTCCCTCCGCCAGTTCAGGATTCAGCGATAAGGGTAGGCCGTACAAACGAACGTGGTTGAATTACCCTGCAGCCATACCGCCATTTTCCGCGATGCGACAAAAGACGATGAATAAGAGCCTTTGTTGTCGAAATCAGCGCTGAAACCATCCGATCCCCCGTTCTTCTACCTAAAATTCCTACGGGACGAAATAGACAATCTATTGATAACATACGAGAAAGAAAACAAAAAAGCCCACCGGTAGAAAAACGCAATTTATTAACGACTTGTTAATATTTTTCTAGTAAAACTATTCTACTATGAAATTTCTCTGCTTAGAGTTGGAATGGCCTCTGCAATAAACACGTGTAGCTTCCTCCGTGTAGCTTCCTCCGTGTAGCTTCCTCCGTGTAGCTCCCTGTATTTTATATGGCAGATACCAACCAGAAGAAAGCAGGACTTTCCACGCAATACGCACAGGATTTCGACGTGCCTGACCACGATGCGTGCGGCGAGGGTCAATGCGTTGATCTGACGGGTGAGCAAACCCATGAGATGAACGAGATGTGCGACAGGGAGGAGGTGGGTTATGGCCACAGGGGAGGCAAAACATCCGGCAGGGATGGTAAACCGATTGGCGATGGAGCGGGCAGGGAAACGGATATTCCGCTTGAATTTTATCAAGAGGTTGTCAGGAGAGAATTTGGATTAACGGATGTAAAATTGGAGCGGGGAAAATTTGCGGTCGGCCAATTTTTCCTTCCGCAAAATGCCGGTGTAGAAATCGAAGGGAAATCGCCGGAAGAACTTATTAAAGAGATAATCGAAAAGAACGGAAAAGGAAAATACGAGATATTGGGCTGGCGCGACGTTCCTCTTGATTACGAGGCGCTCAAGCTGCCGCCGGAGGTGCATCAGAAACTGCAGGAAGTAAAAAAATTTCTAGAAAATAGAATTGTACTGTTA
>CAZXYG010000049.1:4283-4569 GCA_964644885.1 uncultured Rickettsiales bacterium | reverse complement strand
AAACGGCTTGGCAGGCTGGAAAGAACCGCCGCGCTGGAGACCAACAAGAAATTCGGCCTGGAAAAATGCGAACTTTCCCTGGACGTGCTGGTTACTCTGCCCAGATACAGACAGGTCGTGCTGAAATTGAAAGACGGATTCTCAAAAAGAGATGGGCAGAAAGAGGCGACCGAAATTCATTGCGAGATCTCAAACCGGACAAAGGAATTCAACAAAGGAAAATCGAGCGAGGAAACAATCGAGGCCATTTCGTTTGCCAGCACGAAAATCGTGCATAAGGGAATGT
>CAZXYG010000049.1:1883-4273 GCA_964644885.1 uncultured Rickettsiales bacterium | reverse complement strand
ACACGATGTACAAGATATCGCGCTATGCGGTGCATATCCGGTACTCGACCGGCCAGAACCCCCACCATTCCAGGGCGCAGCCATTTTCGGTGGGAGATGACATTACGGGCTTGCACAACGGCGATTGGACAACGGACAGCGGAAACAGAGAAGACAGGGCAACATTTAACAAGGAAACCGGCTACCACAATCCTTTTGACGCTAGCGAATCAAGCGATTCAGGAAATTCCGTTGCGCAGGCAAGCGACTTGACGCGCGAAGGAATGCTGCTGGAGGAAGCGATTTATGCGTTGATCCAGCCTTCGTATGAAAAACATCCAGACATGCCAGAACACACCAAGGCGTGGTTCAGGCTGATGAATATGCGAGCTAAACCCACGACGGGACCAGGCAATTTCAATTTCAGCGGGGCGGACGATGAACCCACCCGGCATCCGGTTAACGAAAACGCCGAGCGTATTGATAAAGAAGGGCATCATGTCGGCCTAAAGGTTGGAGCTGTAAAAGATTGCGCCGGCCTCAGGCCAAGCTGGTTCATGGTGACGGTCGATAAAAACGGCAAACCGAAGCGGTTTTATACCGGCTCCGAAATCCTCCATTCCAGGAAAGAATTATTGGAAAGAGGTGAATACATTATTGCCATCGATAGCCTTCAGTCAGGCGATATGGTGATGTTCAACGGAACGGAAGAAAAAATATACAGAACCAAGGATATACTGGAAAGGATTGCCAATCCTGAATTAAACGGGGGAAGAAATTACGTAAAAGAATTATCGGAAAAGTTGACCGCAGGCATCGATGTTTCGGATGATGAGGTCAATGCGTTCGTTCCGCCGCAACACGTGCTTGATTTGATAACGCGGCTTAACTGTCATTCCTGGACCAGGGAAGCGCGCGATCAAGTATTGGTCAAGATGATCGAACTCGGCGCCGTTCCCATGAAGGCGATGGGCGATTCCGAAGCGGCCAATGCTTTTACCAGGAATTTCGTCGAGCACATGATCGCGAGCATCAAGGAAACCTTCGTTCAGGTGATCAACCCCGCATTCGACTACCTGAGAAGAAAGCAGCTCGCTTCGGAATGGAATGAGATCGGGGCCAATCCTCATATCAAGGATTGCGGCGGGAGAAAGAAGACGCCGATCCAAGACGCATTCTTAATGCCCGGGCAGTTGGAGAAGCTCCAGAAAGTCAGGGAGGGTTTTTGCGAGGTTATCGATATAACGGCTGAGATTGGTGCGCTTGGAAAACTCTCTGAGGAACAAAAAATTGACATCCTGAACGAGCGGATCAGGCACGTGTGCGAAGAAGCGGAAAAAGCCGTGAGAGCGGGCAAGGATACGATCATATTATCCGACAAAAACATTTCGATGGATAGGCAATCCTGCACGGACTTTTTCGTAACGCGCGCCGTGTACAGGCATCTGCAGCGGCAGGGATTAAGTCATAGGGCAAGCATCATCGTGGATACCGGCCAGACGAAGGATCCGACTCATACGGCGAAACTTATCACTCTTGGGGCGACGGCTGTTTACGACAGAAGCATCCATGAATATCTGCATGATTATCACCAACAGAATAAGGCGACTTTCGAGAAAGAAGGCATTACATTTGCAAGCCTTACCAAGACCTATCACGGGCTTTGCATTAGCGCCCTGGGCAAGATGAAAGCGGCCAATTGTCTGCCGCATACAAGAAATTATATGGGTTCCGCGCGGGTTTTCCTGCAATACATAGGCAATAAGCTCGGCCTGGTGGGCGAAGTATTCGACAATATTCCTTCCCAGACACAGGGCATGAACGAAAAAGACATCGCGGCGGCCCAGGTGAGAGCCCATGAAGATAGCCAGGTTCAACTGGTCGGTTTCAAAGCTCTTAATGAAACCGTTCTCAAGATACTCGGGGATGCGGGTTTCCATGAAGCCAAGGCCGCGCTGACCGATGATAAAAAGCTTTACGGGCTTTTCACGCAGCATTTCGCCAAGTTCGAGGAAGCGATCTTCCTGGAAGAGGGTAATGAAAGAATCGCTGCATTCGCGCAGGCCATTCGCGAAATGCTGCAGCAGACTGGTTTTTACACGCGGCCTGAAGACCCTACGCCGGAAGAGAACCAAAAAGCCGCCGCCGCTTTAAAGCCGCTTTTCGATGCGGTCAAAAATAATACGCAGCACCTGATCCCCGCTTTCGAACGGGCGCGGATAGCAGTCAACGATCTGAATCTGCATATAGGCGGGCGATACCAGGTGGACGTCAATTCCCGCAAGAAACTGTTCGGACCGGAGGTGCTGGCATTCTACGGCCAGATGGTGGAGACTAACATAGCGGCCGGTAGAAAGAAGGAACTCGAGGAGGCGAAGGAAACATACGACTTCAGGGGGTCCGAATATGTC
>CAZXYG010000049.1:0-1873 GCA_964644885.1 uncultured Rickettsiales bacterium | reverse complement strand
TGCGCGCAGGTCAGAAAACTGAGGCGCGAAAATCCATTTCATCTGGCGGATTTCAGGGTCATGGTGAAGCCGGACCCGGCGAAAGCGATTCCTCTTGATCAAGTCAAGATCAAGCCGAGCGGCGTCTTGCGGGAAAATTTGAGAAGGAGCCAGATCAGCGCCGGCGCCGAGGTTTTTTTCCTGGATGATGAAGTGGTAGGGCCGGAGTATGTCGACCTGGAAGATGGAAAGTCGGTGCATCTTGGCTCCCCAAAGCTTAAGGTTGATTCCGCATTTCGGGCAGAAAACGAGGCTTTAGGGCAAGTTCTAAGCCAAGGCGCTCAGGGAGAAGGTGGTCAAGGGGCAAAAGATGCGGGAACACCCTATGGACCGGCGCATGCCCAGAACGCTTCGGGCGGATACGGCAACCACCCGGAAATCATTTACGCGACCGCGCTCAGAAACAGGGAAGACCTCTCGCAGGCCGAGGGCGTAATCCAAATCAAGGTAATCCAGGGCGTCAAGCCCAAGAGAGGCGGTGAGCAAACCGCTTATAAAGTCACTATCGACGTCGCGGCGCTGCGGCAGACCTATCCGTGGATTCCCCTCCCCAGCCCGGCGGAATTCGCGGATACGATGTCCGTTGAGGATTTCATGGGCCTGATCCGGTATTACAAATCGTACGGAATCAAGATCGACGTGAAGCTCGGCGCGCAGCCGGGATGCGAAATCGCCGCGCTGGCGGCGGCCAAGGCTGGAGCGGACATCATCACACTGGCGGGACACGGAGGCACCGCGGCCAGCAGCATTCTCGATGCCAGAAGCAACGGCGACAACGTCAAGAATTACATGCCGCTCGTTTCTAATCTGCTCAGACATTATGGATTCGGCAAAACGGAACTTGTCGCCGAAGGCAACATGATCAACCATGAGGATTTGATTTTCGCCTGGGGGCACGGATTCAAGGGCATTAGTTACGGCACATTCATGATGGTCGCGGGAGGATGCGTGCTGGCGGAAGTCTGCCATGAGCGCGGCATCGACATGGACTTTGTATGGAAAGCGATGGCACAGTACAAAGAAAAGAACGGCCATTTACCGGATAAAATGACGGTACGTGAAATGATCGAAACCGTCGCTATCGAACTGGGAAAACCATACTGTCCCTGGGGAGGGACGAACAGCCCCATTCTTTTCGACAAGGAGAAGGCTATTTTCATGATAGAGCAGTACATGATCGACGTGTCGAAAGCGGCGGTTGAGGAGTTGGCGAGATACGGCTGTAAAACTCCCGAGGAGCTTGCCGCCAAACGCAACGAAGTCTTCAAGAATCTGGATCCCCGCGAGGAGCTTGCAAAGCTTGGCCAGAAACTTCACGGCGAATTCGATATGTCCATCTTCGACGAAATCGCCGCTGCGAAATTTACTCCGAAGGAATTTTTCACGAAAAACATGAAGCATACGCCGCCCGATGAAAAAATGGGACTCGTAAAGCAAGTGGAAGGATATTTCACGCGGATCAGGGAATATCTCAGAGAGATGGAGGAGAAAAAAATATTTCCTTATGACATCAGACATATATTTTCGAAGATCAGCAACGTAAGGCATAGCTATGTGGAAAAAGTCCTGGGAAGAAAAAACCCGGGAGAAGAGCCGCTGCAGATCGGGAGTCCGGAAAAGCCTGTTGAGTTAAAGGCAAAACTCGAAGCATTCGGGACCAAATTATGCGCGATCGTCTGCAGCGAATCCTTCAACGGCAGGAAATACGCGGAGATGAAGGCTTTTCCGAAGCGGTTCGCGCTTCGGTTCAACCAAGTGCTGGTGAAAATTTTTACCGAAGGCGTAGTAGGCCAGCGTTTCATGGCGGGCATGACGGAGGGCGTTCATATTAGGC